>NZ_DAHVNP010000054.1 GCF_027319265.1 Ferrimicrobium sp.
GTCAAGTCGTCTCCAAGCACTACGAGTCTCACGGTGAGTACCCTCACGAGTCGAGGTTGCCCTCAAAAGCTATGGGTACCTGAGACCGAGGAACCTCCTTGTTCACTGAACCCCTGAGGTAGCTACGAAGGAACCCTTGAGTATCCGAAGCCTCACTACCCTTCACCAACTGGGATTTGTCACGCGAGTTTGCTTCGAAACCTGACGCGACGGCAGGTGGCATCCGAAACTTCAGCGTCGCGTTAGGCGGAAGTGTCTGGCTGCTTCCAGATGTTCGGGTTGACAAATCCCAGTCTCACCAGTCATCTTTGGCATGGCTCGGGGCAACGTGAAAGAGGCTGCAGAGCTGCGAGGCGCAGTCTCACGCACTGTCGAAGCGTTGATGAAGGCCTCCGAGGAAATAGGAGACACACGAGCGTGGTCTCTAGGTATTGACCCCTAGCAGTTGAGGCCATCCCGTGCTGTCGTTGCGACGAAGCAGTCTGGGAGAACCGGGCAAAGGGAAACAGGTGCACAATGGGCTGACGGTCAACCACCAAGGCTTCCGAAAGCGCGGTGGTCTCATAGGACCGGCTGTCCCTCGCGAGTGGGCCCGTGTTTTGGGTGTCCAGCAAGGGAGGGACCAAAGACCTCAACCGCACCGCGGCCACAGTGGTCGGTCATTTCCATTCACTGACAACAGTCTCTGATCAGCTCCTTGCTGGTGGGTCGACTGGTGGCTGCGCCGCACCAAGTCGACGCCGAAGGACCAATGCGGTTCGAGCCGGCCATCTTCGCCGAATACGACCAGCCCGTCCCGCTGGGCGGAGTCAACCCGCCCAGTCCGTACGACCCTACCGACGCCGTATACGCCGCAGCATGGGACCTGTGCGCCAACGGCGGCCAGAACGGCGCCAACCGCCGAGCCGCAGTGTTCGACTACAACCACTCCGGCAGCTACGTTACCGAAGTCCTCGGCCTCGCCCAGGCTCAGACCGTCGCCGTCGGCACCGCCGGAGGCGACGCCGTCGATTGGGCGCTCGCTCAGGTCGGCACCCCCTACGTGTGGGGCGACGAGACCCCCGGCGTCGGCTTCGACTGCTCCGGCCACGCCCAAGCCTCCTACAAAGTCGCCGGCATCACCCTGCCCCGCGTCGCCCAAGACCAATACGACGCCGGTCCGCACCTGCCCGCGGGGACGCCGCTCGAAGCGGGGACCTCGTGTTCTTCGGCGGCGGGCCGTGGACGGCCCCCTGTTTGCGGTCCACCTCGTATGTGAGCCGACACTTTCCATTCTATCCTTTGGTGGTCATGCGGCCGCGGGCGCGGAGTAGTTTGCGGCATAGAAGTTCCGGTGTTTTGACGACTGGGTGAGAATTGTCCTCTGGTCGCTCAAGCGGAGCGCGAGGAACTCCTCGGGACTCAGGTATCCAAGGGAGCTGTGTGCCCGCGTGGCGTTGTAAGTCTCTCGGTAGTGCTGTGTGAGGAACCGAGCCTCGGTGACCGAGGTGAAGAGCTCGCCGTTCAAGAGTTCATCTCTTATCCTTGAGTTGAGTGACTCACACTTGCCATTCTGCCAAGGGCTTCCGGGGTCGATAAAGTACAGGGTGACCCCCATCTCTCTTGCCCAGGAAGCCAAGGCATGAGAGATAAACTCAGGTCCGTTGTCCATCCTGATGTAGGCGGGTACTCCGTGTTCGGCAACGATCCCGTCGAGGGCTGCGATGACACCCTTTGCATCGATGGAGCGGTCGACAAGGCTCGCTACGTACTCCCTCGAGTACTCATCGATGACGTTGAGGAGCTTCAGGACCTTACCGTCCACGGTTGTGTCGAACTGGAAGGCAAAAGCCCAGGTGATGTTTGGCCTTATGGGGTGATGGGCTCCCATCTTTACCCCGTAGCCTGCTCTTTTGTTCTTGCGCTTTCGCATGGGGACCTTAAGACCCGCTTCCCTCCAAAGGCGATGGACCCTTTTGAGGTTCACCCTGTACCCAGCTGCGAGGACCGCTCGATGGGCCTTGCGGTACCCCTGACGGGGGTTAGCAAGTGCAAAGGAACGCAAGAGCTTGGTGATCTCGGCATCGAGGGTGCTCCCGCGTTCCCTGGGACTTGATCTCTGGGTTGAACGGGGCTGGCCGGTCACTTGACAGGCTCTCCTCTCTCAAGACCTGCGAACTGTTGGCGTAACACCTTGACAGCGCCACGCCTGCGCATCCGCAGTGAGAAGTTTCCCGCGAGCCTTCATCCTTGAGTATGGCTTTGTCAAGGCTGAGTTCGGCCACCATGATCTTTAGCTTGCGGTTCTTGAGCCTCGAGTTCCTTGAGACGCTTCATGTCGGGACCTAACATGGGGCCATAAGTGTTCTTCCAGCGGTGCCAGGTGGTCTCGGCGATCCCGAAGGTTCGAGCGACCTCGCCAACGGTTTTGCCCTCGTTCAACATGCGATCGCCTTCTGCCAGTTTTGCGATCACCTGTTCGGGGGTGTGCCTTCTACCTTTCATGTGATTTTCCTCGCATCTCTCTTCTGGTCGGATTTCTCACTTTAGAGGTGGATCATTTTTGGGGGGGCCTACCAGCCGACCGACGTTTCCCACGTCGGCTTCTACGTCGGCACCCAAAACGGCCAGACCGTCATAGTCGATGCCCCCTACACCGGCGTAGACGTCAGAGCCGAACCCTTCCCCAACACCATCGGTGCGTCCTTCGGCAGCGACATCTACGTCGGTGCCACCCGGTCCAGGGCCCTATAACAGCGACCGTGCCCTGTCTAAGATGCACCTCAACGCGTTGCCCGGGCTGGCCGCGCCAGTCGCAAGGGCGAAGCGGCTTATTCGTTGCTGCTTCGGCCGGGTGATAACAGCGCGTCGGCAGCACGTTTGAGCAGTTGTCGGAAAACTTGTTCGCGATACCCTACGAGAAAGGCGATCAGATCGAATGCCGCTCTACTGGTTGGGCTGCTGCTCGCGACGTTGGTTCCCGTGGCCCGAATGACGACGATGAATACGAGAAAGCCAACGCTACCCACGACAGCTCCCAGAAAGGGCCGGGCGATGTGCCAATGTTCGTAGCTTTTGTCCCAGTCCTTGGCATTGCGGAAGATTCCAGTAAGGCTGATGGTAACTCCGCCGAGAGCACCCCACCATGGAACAGCAAGAGGAACTGCTCCCACCGGATCAGGTAAGAAATGATGAAAGCCTGGCACATGGATGTAGATCAGACCGAGAGATACGAGAATCCCCAGGTAAGAGAGCTCTAGTCCAAACAGCCAGTTGGGTGGCCGATTAGGCGCGGAGTCGTCTTCCCCATTCGATTGGACTGGGATAACTTCGCCTATCGGGGCGGGCTCGCTATTGGTTCCCTCATCGGCCGTATCAGACATCTACTGGCGTACCCCATATCTCAGATAGTGAGCGCAGAAGGCCGGCCGGTAGGTTGCGCCCCCATAGGACTGCAAGTTTGAACGGATCGGCACTCAATCTTTCAAACACAAGAAGGCACTCTGGCTGCGACAAAAGAGGGTTGCGGTCATCTTCTGCGTAATCGGAGAATATCTGTTCTAGTTTGTCGCGATTATGCTCTATGAAAGGTTCCAATACGGACCCATAGTTACTGGCCTGCTCGGGTTCGAAAAGAGGCAGCAACACAGCGATGATCTGCTTTGACAGATCAGTGTCCGTATGCCGAGCAACGAAGGTATAGAATTGTTGTTCTAGCGTAATCAGCATGTGCGCCTCCTCGTAGCCGGGTAGCTGAAGGATTTCATCGCGGCCCCGTTCCACCTCACCGTCGAACAGCTCCAAGAGGGCCATAAGGCGGTAGATAGCCCGGGTTATATCGGTCGGCGCCTCTTGGGTAGGCTTGTAAAGCAGTTCATGTGACACAGTGGCCCAGAGATTCTGAGCTTGAGTGTGTATCTGGATTTCGCAGATCAGGGCGTCATTTTCAACTCCGGAGTCTTGTTGCAGGGACACCTCGAAGTGGACACCGAGGTAACGTAACGTGTCGGGCGGAAGGGATTGTCGTTTGTCCTCACAGTGATGGACGACAAATAGTTCTCGGACGATCGTTTCAATTTCCTGTACCTGTGAGTGGAATATCGTGATAACCCGCACGCCAGCCTTGTCTCGAATATCATTCCACGGTGATTCATAATCTTTTCGTAGTGCCTTCTTGAGAAAGCTTGCCATATCCTTTGCGCGACCATCTATCTCACATGGGACCCCCCGTTTACGGGTCGCATCGCGTAGCTGCTGAGCTACGGAGTCAGCTAGGGTCTGATACCCAGGCCGGGCTGCCCGGTACTGCTGGCGCAACGACTCAAGTTCAGAGACAACCATTTCAGTTCCGCCCATTCATCCGTTTCAGTCGGTCCGTGATCTCGACCGTGGTTTGGCCATTAGTAGAGTCGGTTACTATTTTGACCTGTTCGCCAATGTTTTCGGGCGAGGCTAGGACAGAGACACCACTTTCAAACGCGATCTGAATACGTCGTAGGCGGCTCCGAACTAGATGATTGTCTTTGTCGAATTCCGTCGAGGGAAGTCGTGCTTCCTCAATTCGGTCCATGAAGGGCTTACGGTCATCGACGTCTAAGTTGTTATTGGCAAAGGCCCGGATAGATACTTTGTCTCGGGTGCCGTTAAGTTCTGCCAGCAGCGCAACTTGATACCGTGTCTTGGTTTCGGGGTCTGCGATCTCGTCGTTGATGAAGCTCTCGGTGGTATCGAAGAACCGCTTGGTAGTGATCTCTGGTTGCTCTCGAAGGCGGCAACCGAGGAACTGTTCAAGGAAAAAATGGGCGACGGTCCCGCCGTATCCTCGCTGGGTATCGCAGACCGAGCCTTCGATGGAGTCGCGATCGTCCCCCGTCTGGACGAACAGGCCGACCTTGAAGACCTTCGTCCGCTCGGTCAGCATGAGGTCATGGAGGTGCTGAACGCTGAGCGTGCGACCGCCCTCAGTGTCGGCAAGCTCCACGCGGGCGCCCTCCTCTTTTTCTAGCTTCAAAACAGCAAGACCGCCTTGGTCGCCGATGGTGACCTCGCATACCGTCAACAGCCCTTCGGGGCTGTTGCCTTTCTGGCAGAGGTACAGATGACGGGCCATCTCCTGGGACATCGCCACGAACCCGTTCTTCCTTGAAGTCAGGTTGTCGAGGATCAGGCGCGGTACCGGCGAGGTGGTCGAGCCATCGAGTTCGACGTCGTAGGCGGCGGAACCGAGACTGCTGGCAATCCGTTCCTTGAAGAAATTGCGCACGTCCTGGGTCAGCGGACTCTCGACCTCGCTCAGGACCGGCTCTCCACTTGCTCCGGTGGCCAGGTGGTACGGCACCTCGTGAACAATCACCGTCTTCACTCGTAGTCGCCCGAGATCCCGAGCCACAGTCGCCTCCGTTCCTCATATCTCCTGGACGTGACATTCTAGGCGCGGGGTGTGACGGCCGTGTATTACCACTCAGAGTGAAGGGCCCCGTATAGGGTTAGAAGCGCACTCAAAGGGCAGGTAAAGCAAGGATGAAACCGGCTATCAGCGCTGGTGCCAAGGGCAGCATCCGGGGTCTGGAGGGTCGGTGTACCGCTACGACCAGAGCGGCCAGCAGCCAGGCGACAATCGTTCCGATCATCATGTCGGGCCACCCGAGCCACCCGAGGCCGAGCAGTCCGCCGAAGCGTACGCCGCCGAGGCCGAGCTGACCGGGGAAGCCGAGGGCCAGGACTACGTAGAAGCCGGACACGGACCCCGCAGCGAGGACTGGGCGGATTCAACTAGACAGCACAACGATCTCGGCAAGTTTCTCCCTTGGCATCTGTTAGCCGAGGGTCTTTCTCGGTCCTCCGTTAAGGCCCCTTTGGATCTTTCGTAAGTCACTGGCCGAGTACAGATTCAGGTCGGCTCCTTTGCAAAGATACTGGCGTAGGGGGCCAAGGTGTTTTCGTTTGTGCCTCATTGCCAAGGGGAGTGAGGGTCACAGAAGTACACCGGGATCCCTGTTGCGAGGGAGAACTGGCGGGCAAGCTCTGATCCTTCGCCCCAGGTGATGGATCGCATGAGCTCTCGGGGCATGGTTTTGATGGCTCGCTGCATGGCAATCTCGACCACTTTGGCGCTGTGGCCGTTTGGCAGATAGAGCAGCAAGAGGAACCGACTGGTACGCTCAACGAGGGTGCCAACGGCGCTCTTCCCCCCTTTGCCAATGATGAGATCACCCTCCCAGTGGCGAGCTACCGCCCCCTCTTGTACCTCTGGTGGACGCTCAGAGATCATCACCATGTCAGCGATCGGGCCGCCTCGCTTCGGTGACCCCCTCGGTTTCCTGTGGGTTCGTTGTGACCTCAAACAACGCGTGAGCTCTCGCCTGAGTTCACCTCGTCCCTGCACGTACTTATAGATGGTCTCGTGACTCACCCTCATCACCTCGTTGTCTTTAGAACTCCATGCGGAGTCGATTGGCAATCTCTTGCCGTGACCAGAGCTCTCTCAACCATGATGTCACCTGAGATGCAAGAGCCGGGTTGGCGAGCTTTGAGACCTTTTTGCGCTTGGTCTTTTCCTGTGCTCTCAAGTGAGCAGGAAAGATCCGGTAGCAGTCCCTTCCCCCGTTGGCAAGCACCTCTCTCGTGACGGTGAAGGGAGATCTACCGAGAGATCTTGCATCCGAGGAAAGTGAAGACCCCTCCAGCGCCGAGGCGCAGAGCTCGCCGCGAACCCCGGCTACCCTGACAACCTTCTGCTTGCGCAGAGCAACGCCCGGGTAACCAGGTCACCGAAGAAACCTTCCACCGGGTCTGCCAGACCTTGGGCACGACCTGCAAGCCAAGGAGGCAACGCCTCGTACTGCACAACTGACTTTTTCCTGCTGGTAGGGTGGCGTCATGACGAAGAGCGGTCCCCGAGTGATCGGGATGCTGGGCGGGATGAGCTGGGAGTCCAGCGCGCATTACTACCGGCTCGCCAACGAGCTCGTGCGCGAGCGACTGGGCGGACTTCACTCGGCGAAAGTGCTTCTCGCGTCGGTAGACTTCGCTGACATCGAGCAACTGCAAGCCGACGGCCGGTGGGACGAGGCCGGCGAACTGCTCGCCGCGACCGCCAAGAACCTGGAAGCAGGTGGCGCAGAGTTACTGGTGATTTGCACCAATACGATGCATAAGGTCGCCGACCAGGTGCAGGCTGCGGTCGGTATCCCCCTGCTGCACCTGGCAGACAACACTGCGCAAGCCATCACGCAGGCCGGCTTGGTCACTGTGGGCCTGCTGGGCACTGCTTTCACCATGGAACAGGACTTCTACAGAGATCGACTAGCCATCCACGGCTTGACGGTGCTCGTGCCGCCGGCCTCGGATCGGGCTGAGGTGCACCGCATCATCTTCGAGGAGCTGTGTCTTGGCGTGCTGCGCGAGGAGTCACGGCAGATCTACCGCGACGTCATCACGCGCCTCGTGGACGCAGGTGTCGAGGGGGTCGTGCTTGGCTGCACCGAGATCGAGTTGCTCATCGACGCGACGGACAGCCCAGTTCCGGTCTTTCCGACCACTCGACTTCACGTCGAGGCAGCTGTCGACGCTTCCCTGGCTCCTGCGGACTGAATCGGCGGAAAACTCGATGTCTAGGCAGGTGGCGCCCACCGGGTCGAACATCACCCATCCGCACACTATCACCCCAACGCAGTTTGAGTGGTTGTCGAACTGGGCGATCCCCCGCGATTGGTGCGTGGCAGGGGGACACGGATATCGTCAAGATGGGCGCATTGATAAGTGAGCCTGCACGAGCGTTGGTGTTCGTCGCGCTGGCGTCCGGCTGGAGCAGATTTCGTATTCAAAGGGCTGCCAGAGCCGCCCGAGCACCTGGGTGCACCGCTTTCTCAAATGGCGATCGTCCAGCGCCGCCCAACTCCAGCGGCCGACGCGCCAGCCGAGGGCTACCTCACAGGCTCGATGGGTTCATCGTAACGAGAAGCTTTTGATGTGGCGATCCAGCCAGGCGCTCCCAGGTACCGGACACGTTGTCAAGGGCAGTGACCTCTGAGTTAAGCGAGAGTCTGCCTGTTCTGGAGTATTCGAGAAGGTCCTCGATGCCCGAACTTTGCTCTTCGTCTGAGAGCGCATAGTTCGTATAGCCGATCAGCGTCAAGCTCTTCGAACGAAGAAGATCTGAGGTCAGCTCCATGCTGGTAGAAACAGAGTCCCCAAGGTTGACGAGGCGAGCCCGCAAGGCAGCGGCCATGATCGCGGCTCTAGCGGGGCTGCCCCACAGAGGGTCAACGATGACGTCTACCTGTCCCTCCGCCGCGTCTTTGATCGCCGTGGCGATTGCCTCGTCTTCCCGTCCGTCCAATGTGACGAATTCATCAGGACCGTAGGGGGCGAGGTCGGTCGTCAGGTTTAGAAGTCGAGCGTTGTCCCTGGCAGCGGCGACCACCCGGCTTGCCCCGAGAATTTTAGCGAGCTGGATCGAAAGACGTCCCACCATCCCGGTCGCCCCGAGGATGAGTACCCTCTCTCCAGCTTGCAAACGCGCAGCCCGTAGGCTTCCCCAGGCTGCGAGCCCCGCTACCCCTATGCCAGCCGCGAACGCGTCTTCCACGCCATCAGGGACGACCACCAGGCTCTCCTCTAAGACGGCCACCAGTTCGGCAAGAGCACCTGGGCGCGAGGCGCTGAAGCGCACCCTGGTTCCAGGCGTAAGGCGCTCGGATGTTAGAACTCTTCCCATACCCTCGCTTCCCGGCACGTAGGGAAGCGAGGGAACGTTCCCGAAGAAGCTGCCCGAGGCAATCTTGATGTCCACAGGGTTCAAGCTGCCGAGCCGCACAGCTACTAGAGCCTCTCCGCACGCCGCGACAGGCTCTTCTACCTCACCAAGTATCGGAAGTGACCCGAAGCGCTCCACCATTGCTGCTCTCATTGATTCCTCGCTTGCACTTGTTCTCCTTACTTCGGAACTCTCTCCAATGGACATGACCTCTATGAGCGTTGCGCTCTCTCGCGTGCGGCGTCGGGCAGTCCCCGGGTGGACCATCCGACCAAGATTTCCACTAAGGCCAACGCTACCAGAACCAAAACCGTGGCATGGAGGACTCCGAGTACTTTGGCGTTCGAGTCACTTAGATACAAGCTTCCCACGGTGGCTACGCCTACGACTAGTGAAGTCTGCTGCATTGTGTTAAGCACCCCACTCCCCACACCGGCCAGGTGTAGTGGAACCTCCGAGAGCATGATGCGAAAGAGCGGTGTTAGTATCATACCCTGCCCGATGCCGATGGCTAGCGACGCTGCGCACAACGGGACGACCGCCGGATGCGGCCAGCCAGCAGTGAGTACCACCGCCAGAAGCGCGAAGCCGAATACGAGGAACATCGCGCCAATCGTGAGCATCCATGTCCCGATCCTGGCTAGCAACCGAGGCATGGCCAGCGAGGCCGCCAGGTAACCGCAGGCTAATGGCACCATGGTCAGCCCGGTGCGCAGAGCGCTCCAGCCAGCGCCGTCTTGCAGGCATAGAGCGTAGACAAACATGAAACCACCGAAGCTGATAAAGAATAGGGTTCCCGTGACCGTTCCCCTCCAGAAGCTGCGCACGCTAATCACCGAGAGCGGTACTACGGGGACTCCCCCACCTGCCTCGACTCGGCGCTCGACCAGGATGAATAGTACGGCAAGGATTGGCGACAGACACAACAGAAATATCGTCCAAAGTGGCCATCCGAGGCTGCGACCCTCCGTGAGTGGAATGAGGAAGGCAAGCAATGTGGCTCCGAGTACGGACGTACCGGCGCCATCGACAGGGGTGGGAGCGTTAGAACGGGTGGCGGGGATGTTGCGCGAAAGCAAAACTCCGAGGATCCCGACGGGCACGTTGAGCAAGAAGATGGGACGCCATCCGGTGCCGGCGATGTTAGCCGACACAAGCAGGCCACCGAGTAGTTGACCGGCTACGGTGGCGAGACCTCCGGCGACACCATAGTAGCCGAGCGCTCTGGCCCTGGACGGGCCGTCAGCGGCTGTGTGGATGGTGGAGAGGACCTGGGGAAGCATCATAGCTGCGGCGGCGCCTTCGGCTGCTCGGGCGAGCACCAACACCAACACGTTCGGTGCCAAACCGCAGACCAGCGATGTGACAGTGAAGGCGCCCATCCCGAGTACAAATAGTCGTCGCCGCCCGATGGCATCACCAACGCGAGCCCCGACGACGAGCAGTACGGCATAGGCGGTGCCATAGCCAGCCACAACTAATTGAAGCATCCCCGGCGATGCGTGCAGATCGTGATCGATGGTCGGAAGCGCCACGTTGACAATGAAGAAGTCGGTGAGCGGAAGAAAGAGGCCGAGCAGGAGAATAACCAGTCCGAGGGGGCGGAGCTCCGAAGAGGAGCAATCTTGAGTCATGTTCCCCAGCTTAAGGTCACCGCGAGAGGGGTAGCAGTGCGAAGTTATCCTGGTATCGGGACCACCTGGTACCACCAAGACGAGAAGACTATTCTGGTACTAGTGGTAGTCCTTTCCTCTGACCCTGCTCCTGGCGCAACGCTGCTCGCGCCATCGTCGGCGACTCTCGATGATGTGGCTCGACGCCGTGAGCTCGGTACCTTCTTGCGTTCTCGTCGCCAGCGACTCACCCCGGAGGCCGTCGGCCTCCCCAACGTTGGCCGTCGCCGCACCCCGGGACTGCGCCGCGAGGAGGTAGCCACATTGGCGGGTGTCGGCGTCACCTGGTACACGTGGCTGGAGCAGGGTCGTGACATCCGAGCCTCCAACTCTGTCCTCGACGCCGTCGGGCGCACCCTGCGCATGGATCCCGTCGAGCGGCGACACCTCTTCTTTCTGGCTGGCTCGAACCCGCCACCCGGGCCAGGCGACTGCCCGGTGATCACCCCGGCGATTCGCTCCGTCATGCACCAGTTGTCCCCGCTGCCAGCGTGCGTGCTCAACAGCCACTTCGACATCCTTGCATACAATGAGTCCTACGGTCGGCTGGTCGACGACCTCGACGCCATACCGGTTGAGGACCATAACACACTCCTGCTCTCGCTCACCCACCCCGCATGGCGCCGTTCGTTGGTGGAATGGGAGGACAGTGTCAGTCGCTGCATCGGTCAATTGCGAGGTGCCGTGGCCGAACACGCTTGCGAACCGTCCTGGTCCGCTCTCGTGGAGCGTCTCTCTGCGTCGTCGCCAGACTTCGTTTCTTACTGGGAACACCATGAGGTGCATTCTGTCGACAATCTGATCAGGTCGATCCTCAACGACCGAGTGGGCCTCTTGCGCCTGGCCTACACCAGTTTCTTCCTCACGCCCGGGACCGGAACCCGGCTCGTCACCTACACCCCGGTCGACGACGACACTTCGGCCCGCCTGGCCGAGCTCGTTCCTGCCTCACGATGACGGACACTAGGTGAGTTGTGCTCGCAAGGCCGCAATATCTCCCAGCACCCAAGCGCTTGTCAGACGATCGGCATCTGCGCGAAAGAAGGCGGCTCCGGCGTACGCGAATTTCTTGCCAGTTGCCCCGATGCCGAGGAGAGGTCCGCTGTGGGTCCCGCGGTACAGCATCCGCGCCGCACCGTTCTCCTGATCACAAACGAGGGTGACGACCTCATTGTAAAAGTCGAATGATCCTGCGTGGATGATATCGCGATAGCCTCGCCACTCATCTCGTGTGTGCGTCACCTGACCGAGAGAACCTCGGAACTCAAAGTTCGGAGTCAACAGCCGATCTACGAGCGCGTCATTCCACTCGTTCCAGAGCTCGGAATAAAAGAGCTCAATGAGTCCTCTTGTTTCCACGAAATTAACCTCCCATTCAGTCTCTCTACCGGGCAACGACGGACGTGCACAATCCATCTGCTGGTTTCAACGCCGGGACACGTCCGCGAGCGTTTGCCACCGGCGTTCAAGAAGGGTGCTGTACGGTCGCGCTACTCGCTATCGGCCTTTTCGATGACAAGTATCCGCGCCGGACCCATGGGGTGGGCGACGTGTTCGTCGCCCTCTTCCACAAGGCAGATCATTCCGGGAGTGAGGCGTTTGAGACTTTCCTGGCCCTCTTCGCGGAAGTGCATCTCCACCTCTCCGTCAAGGACAACGAATGCTTCAGGGCCGTCGTTGACGTGCCAGCGGTAGGGCGCGTCGGTCCAGTGAAGACGCACGGTCGCGTTCTTTAGCCCCAAGAGATCGAGCGCATCCCAGGGGTGAGCCCAATACCTTCAACTTAAGGTTAGGTGATTGCAGTCAGTGGTAGCATCACCAGTGTTAGGGGTCCTCTCGGGAGAGGGCGTCTAGCCGGATCTGCGGGTCGGTTCGAATAACGAAGAGTCCGCTTGGCGTGGCGAGGATTTGACCTTCCGCGACGTTCTCTATTTTGTGTACAGCGATGAGTGTAAGAGCTGCACCTATGCATTGATCAATTGTTTTGTGAGGGGGGAAAGCGGCCGGGTCTCCAACCGGGCCGCGTACTGTGTCAAGAGCTGCGATAAATGAGATTCGTAACGGGTCCTGTTTTGTCATCTCAGCAGCTGCGCAGATCAGCTCCCGAATCGCATGGTAGGCGCACAATAGTGCCCAGAGTTCTTGTTGTGCCCCGTCTGGGGTCTTGGAGCGAAGCACCACCCCATCGCCTTTGAGTTGAGACTTGAAGGCTCCAAAAGCACTTTCTATCTCCCAACGACTCTGATAGAGCTCGGCAAGTTCATTGCTGGGAGCCACTTCAGGGTCAAGCAAGGTAGTAGCCAGGGTGAAGGTCTCAGTGGCG
>NZ_DAHVNP010000055.1 GCF_027319265.1 Ferrimicrobium sp.
ACCTACTGGAGGAATCGCATTAAGAACTCTTCCACCCCTACCCTCATCTTTGATCTGGCCCGGGAGATCATCAATGAGACCAAGATTCTTAACACCCACACCAAGCGGGTTCTTGACTCTACCGTTCTCGTCGATGCCGTCATCACCCAGGACACCATGACCCAGATCGTTGCCCAGGTAAAGCGGGTCAGAAAGCTCATCCCAGAGCTGGCCTCAGTTCCCCTCTCGGATGAGATCGACTACGCACGGGCAAAGCCTGCCATTGACTATTCAGACGAGGATCTTATCAATGAGACCCTCTCCATCTTGGTTCGTGATGCGAACGCACTGATTGAGCGAGCCAGAGAGCTTGGGTACCTCAGAGATGATGAGGACCGGGTTACGGACTCTCCCCTTACCACCCAACAACTCGGTGCCCTTGGCCTCCTTGGGGTGGTCGCTGGCCAAGACGTCGAGCTCGTTGACGAGGAGAGAGGAGCCTATCGCCTCACCAGAGGAGTCGCCAAGGATCGGGTGATCTCGACCGTTGACCCCGAGTCTCGCCATGTCCATAAATCCAGGAAGAACTACTACGACGGCTACAAGGGCCACATCGCGATCGATGCCGATACCGAGATCATCACCGGCGCAACCCTGACCAAGGGTAACGCCTCTGATGCGTTCGTGGCCAAGGAGCTTCTCGACCACGAGAGTGAATCAGTGAGCGTCTACGGAGATAGCGGGTACTCATCAATGGAGCTCTCTAAGCACCTCAAAGATCATGGACATGACGAGGTGATCAAACCTCGACCCCTTGCCATGGCGGTACCTGATGGCTATAGCGTCGATGACTTCATTGTCACCGAACCAACCACCGAGACACCCGCCAAGGTCACCTGTCCAGCGGGGCACACCGTGAGCCTCTCCGCCAAGGGGAGAGCCTCCTTTACCAAGTACTGTGCTACCTGCCCCTTACGGGATCGCTGTACTCGTTCCAAGCGTGGACGAGTCATGACCTTTGGTCCGAATCACTCCTATGGAAGGGCTCAACGTGAGAGCTGGAAGGATGAAGAGACCAAGGCTGCCTACCGAGCGATTCGTCCAGGAGTAGAACGGATCCATGCCCAGATGAAACGCAAGCTCAACGGTTCAAAGCTCCGCTATCGGGGAATCGCCAAGAACACGATGCACTATCTCCTCCTTGGAACGGTCTGGAACTTGAAAGTACTCCTTCGCAACAACCTCACGAGAGAGAACGGGAACTGGGTGATAGCGAGTTAAGACCTCCCCTCCTCCCTTACCCCTCCAAAGGGAGAGGTAAGGAAGGAGGACAAAGCAAGGAACCGGGAACCGGCGGGGCCGATGGGAGACCACGGCCCACCCTCTGGCTGTGCGAGTAGGGGTATTTCAGCAGACCCCTAGTAGACGCTACGTGCGCGTCAGAGAACACCAAACGGCGAGTCTCTTGTGGTGACGCGTGTTTGGATGCTGGTTGCGTCGCCCCACCGCGGTTGCATGAGCCCATTGCGGCGCCTGCACCTGGTTCCTGGGTGATGTTCTGCGAAGTTGTGTTGGGCAAGCCACTGGCGTCTCGGGTGGATCACCCAGGGCTCCACTCTTTGGGCGCCGTTGGAACTCCATGGGACCTATTCGCTAGCCCTGTCGTTCAGCGGAGGTGGTACGTATCGGAGGGAACCGAGGCGACCCGATTGCCCTCGTGAACCAGGCGGCGGCCCGATTGACTGGCGAGGCTGCTAAGGTACGATTCAAATGCTAGTGGAATGGTCGGAATTAATGTGCCGTGAGGTTCGTTGTCCTAGATGAGGAATGGGGAGTTTTTGTGAAGATTGCTGATGATGTAACACAGCTGGTGGGGGGTACCCCGCTAGTTCGGTTGAACCGGTTGACGGCCGGCCTTGACGCTACCGTTGCAGCGAAGCTTGAGTTTTTCAACCCTGGCAATAGCGTCAAGGATCGGATTGGTGTGGCAATGCTTGAGGCAGCGATCGCCGAGGGTCGAGTGACAAAGGACTCCGTGATCGTTGAACCCACGAGTGGGAATACCGGTATTGCGTTGGCCATGGTGTGTGCGGCGAAAGGTTATCGCTGCATCCTGACCATGCCGGAGACGATGAGCCGCGAGCGCCGCATGCTGCTGCGGGCCTTTGGCGCCGACTTGGTGCTGACGCCAGGACCTGGGGGTATGGGTGGGGCGATCGCAAAGGCGAGCGAGTTGGTTGCGTCGGATCCCAACTACGTGATGTTGCAACAGTTTGAGAACCCTGCGAATCCTGCGATTCACCGCCAGACTACGGCGGAGGAGATCTGGGCCGACACCGATGGAGCCGTCGACATAGTCGTGGCGGGTGTTGGCACCGGTGGAACGATAAGCGGTATCGGCGAGGCATTGAAACCCCGTAAGCCTGGTCTGGTGATGGTCGCCGTTGAGCCTGAGGCTTCACCGGTGCTCTCTGGGGGACAGAAGGGTCCACACCCGATCCAAGGAATTGGTGCGGGATTTGTCCCTCAGACCTATGATGCGACCGTTGTCGATGAGGTTGTGCAGGTCTCTAACGAAGCCGCCTTCGAATACGCGCGACGGATGGCCAAAGAGGAGGGGCTTCTGGTGGGCATCTCCTCTGGCGCGGCGACGTTTGCCGCGTTGGAGGTAGCCAAGCGACCGGAGAATGCGGGTAAGTTGATCGTGGTCATTATTCCATCCTTTGGAGAACGGTATCTCTCGACACCACTCTTTGCGGATCTAGGAGATTAGATGTTACGTACCCTGCGAGGAGACATCCAGGCGGCACTGGATCGTGATCCAGCGGCCAATAGTGTCCTTGAAGTTGCACTTACGTATCCTGGGGTGCATGCACTTTGGGGATGGAGAATCAGCCATCCCCTCTGGTTGCGGGGGCATCGTCTGCTCGCGCGGTCGGTCTCGATGATCACGCGCACGCTCACCGGTGTGGAGATTCATCCGGGTGCACAGATTAGTTCGGGACTGTTCATCGATCATGCGACTGGAGTCGTCATTGGGGAGACCGCTGAAATCGGATCCGACGTCACCCTCTATCACGGGGTGACCCTTGGAGGACGGAGTCTTGAACGCGGGAAGCGCCATCCAACCCTTGGCGATCGGGTAGTGGTTGGCGCTGGTGCGAAGATTCTCGGCCCGGTGGTAATTGGAGAGGACTCGAGCGTGGGAGCCAATGCGGTCGTGCTTGAGTCGATGCCGTCACACTCGGTCATTGTGGGTGTCCCAGCGAAGGTGGTCAAGCGCGACCCCCGACTCTGTGAATCTATCAACGATCTTGGAGCAGATGCAGAGATCACGAACCTAGAGACGCCAAAGCGTCTCCGTCTCGCATCTGGCTATGACGGTAATCCAACGGGTGACTATATCATTTGACGCCATCATGTTCCACGGTCAGCCCTAAGCCCTTGGCAGCATCAGGCTCTGGTGGTGTGGTTAGCTCTGTTCCGATCGACGTTAGCTGTTCTTCTTGCGTAGCTTCAGCGCATTCTCCTCGTGGATCCGCTCACGCTCTCGTCCTCGTTTGAGTGAAGTGGGGTTGTAGTACTGCGTAGGTGGGTGCGTCAATTCTGAGGGGTTGATTCCGCTGCTGGAGTTAAATGCCGTCTCCCATCGTTGGATGGGCCCTTGGAGCTGAGTCGCCAGGACGATACCTATGGCACAGGTGAACAGGAATATCGCAACTCTGGATCGTGAGCTCTTCGGTCGAGGTTGGGTCAGGCGGTACGACATGTCTTTGATCGTCGAACGAGCCGCGCGGTTGAAGTAGGCAACGACGTGAAAGGCCATCAAGAGGAACCACACCGCGGATAAGAGAAAGTGTGCTGGTGCCAAAAAGGTGGCAGAAAACGAGGTTGGACCGGCGACGTCAAGTTCGACTCCACTGCCGATGACAAGGACCGTGGTGATGACGAGAAATGGGGCAAGAACACGTAGCGGAAACCAGGGAACCCCCGCCTGCAGGTAGCGCTCGTCTCCTCGGTAGTAACCGATAAAGCGGAGTGAGCTATAGGTGAGCTTGCCGACAAGGAGAGGAACGGCCACCAGCCCAACGGCGATGTGCCAGGCGATGGCGTGGGACATAATCGGCACGGTGAGAATCTCGATCAAGAAGATGATCGCGAGCGCTACCCCAAAGAGCGCACTACCGCGCGAGAGATTGATGATGCGCTGGTCGGCATGTTTGCGTTCGGTGTCGAGCTCTCGTTGCTCAGCCTGGGGGATGAGGCTTTCGAAGAGCGACTCTCCGAGCATGTCCTCCGGGCGCATCATGAGGGATTGGTGTCCAGCCTGTCCCCATAGGGTGACCCTAGGCCGGTGCAGGCGTTCCAGCCAACGTGTGCCTGGTAGGCGCCATTATTACCTTCGATGATATTGAAGAACGCAGGGACAGCGCTACCGCGAGTCGCCTGTTCGAGTGGATACCACGTAGGTTGCACAAATCCTGGGCGTGTCGTTGTCGCTATCGCCAGTTGGACGATGAGGCCTGCCATGAGCGGTGCGACCGCGCTCGTTCCACCGACAACGATCGAAGAACCGTCGACCAGGATCTGATAACCAGTCTGTGGATCTGCATTACCCGCGACATCGGGCACCCCTCGCCCGACGGTCCCTCCGGGATTCACCGATGGAGGAACATCGGCATGCGCCTGGTAACTCGGCAACGGGAAGAACGTGCTGACCCCGCCACCTGTTGCGCCATCGCCAATGGCGGTATCATTCCACACACGCTGTGTGGCAATCGCCCCCTGGGGTGTCAGTTCGAGATGCGTGCCACCACAGGCGAGTGCGTTCGGCGCGGAGGCAGGAAAGTCGACATGGCTCAGGCCATCGTTGAGTCCGTCAGAGGAACCGTTATCACCAGCGGCGACGGTCACGGTGATGCCTCGGGTTGTAGCCTCGGCGATGACGGATTGCATGAGCAGCATGGAACTTGCTGCCCAGGTCGATTCAGGTCCACCCCAGCTGATGGAGATCGCATCGGGCATTGGACCGGTGGGAGCGCTTGCCTCGGAGAGGGCATCGATGAAGCCGCGATCGGTGTTGGGGGCAAAATAGACATCGATGTCAGCACCGGGCGCCACCGATCCAAGCACCTCGATGTCTAGCATGACCTCGGCGTCGGCCGAACTTGCAGTGGTCGGGGCATTGACTCCACCGTCGACGCTGACCGCGGTGACGGCTGGGACGGGTAACCCCTGGGATTGGAAGTACGTAGTGACATCGGCCTGGCGAAAGCCTCCACCCAACTCGATAAGGGCGACCGACCGACCGACCGCTGATGCAGCAGGGAAACGGTAGGCCTTGGCAACTTGGATCGGGAGATAGCTGACCGATGGTTGTGTCGCAGGGCGGAAGCGTGGTTGTGCCTGTGGTGCGGAGTCCAGTCCCAGGATCGCTACAACCTTGGAGAACTCTGGTGGCATCGTCGGTTCTTGGTCAGGAGCGAAGAATTGACCCAATGCATCATCGATAAACTCGATCAACGTCACGCCTAGGATCGTCGTGACGGCCTCTGCGGTGATCCGGATGCCAAGGTGGTGTCGAAGGGGATGCTCGGCGGTCACCTCAACGCCGCTGTTCTCAAGGTAGGCCACGAGATCGGCGTATTCGGCTTCACTCGTGGTCGACGCACAGTACAGGCTGAGATCGACGAAGTCTTCGAGTGGCTTTGTCCTTAGCCTGGTTGCGTTGTCGTGGCGGCGCAGCATGCTATCCATATGTTCCCCTCTTCACCTGGCACACCCCACCGCTCGGTGGGTAGTTCCCAGTGTAACAGGGCGGCCTGATCTATACGGAAAGCGTCACGGGGCTGGGAATCGAATGACTGCGCCATGGTGGATATTCTGACAGTGGTTCCCATCGCGGCTGAGCAGGGAAACCATGCCAATACCATCAACAAATCGGTACGATGTAGGTGGGGAGGGGACAAAGGCTGGCTGGCCGGGTGTACATGCGTCAGCAACCTGCAAGATGTCGGTGGGCTGTGAATCGAAGAAGGGGGCGATGTCGCCCCACTGTGAGCTCATGGCGTAGAGGATTGTTGCTCCAGCGGTGATTGTGAAACGTGAGAGTGTGCTTGCAGCAACGCTGATCGAACCCTTCCCGAGACTAGTGGTACCTTCGGCAAGTTCATGAGAGAGTGTGAGGGTGGTGTCCTCCACTGGCGTTATCGCTACCAACCTTCCTTTCGTTCCTGATGCGATCTTGAGCGACCCGTCGAGGATGATGGCGGCACGAATGCTATGGTGAGCAATCTGGGTGCGAAAGTTCCAGCCGCTCTCGGAGAGATGCTGACCAAGAAATTGGTTTGGTCCAGCAAAGATGATGAGTTCTGGTGGGTGGTGGTTGACGAAGCCAGCTGGGTTGACCAACGGGAGCGCGCCCGGGCACGTCTCGCCGCGCGCTTGTGCGACTGCATCGATGAGTTGTGTCAGTGAGTGTGCAGGAAGAACCTTGCCGACGACACTGCAGTTCGTCAGCGTCAGTGGTCCTACTCCATAGGTAGCCAGTAGATGCCACCAGCCGCTGGTGTCATAGACGGAGAACGCCTTCAGCTCGGTAGCGGCCTGTGCCTGACCGAGTGGGGTACGCCAATAGGGACCGAGGAAGATCGTGTCGATGTGCGGCTGGTGGTCAACGACGGGCTGTGTGGGGGTGAGGCGATAGTGCCAAGTGGTCTGACCGATGGCGAGCATCAAGATGCCGATCGTAAGGCCGATGGTGCCAAGGTTGACCCCGATCGCTATAGCGCGGACGCGCCCTCGGAGGGCGATTGCCCCAAGCAGCAGGAGCACATCGATGGTGAGCCACGCGTACCAGTTGACGAGAAAGGTGGGCGAGACGAGTAGGAAAAGCTGGACGAAGGAGCTGATGATGCCGATGGCTATCGCGACTCCCAGTAGACCGCGAAGAGCTGACGAGACGATCGTTCGTGCCCGACGCAGCGTTGCGACACTCTGCTGGGCGGTTTGCACACTATGAGCCACTCTCCCAATCTAGGCGTGCGCTGGAGGTTCGTCGCGGTCCCAAGTTCAGCCGAAGTGTAGCGACTCTGCTTATATGCCTAAAAGTTTTGGAATAACCGAACGAGAGTGACGCGACTGGAATATACCGTGTGGGGTATGTGTAGAGCAGTTACGTGCAAACAGTGTAAGAAGCCAACCTGGGCCGGTTGTGGCGCCCATGTCGAGCAAGTTCTTGGCCACATCCCAAAGTCAGATCGATGCCAGTGCTCAAGCGCAGGAGCCGCAACGGCTACGAAGACTCGACGCTTCTTCGGGCGATAGTCACCTTAGGGGATCGTGGGTTGCTAGTGCAGTGACCCCGATCGCCAACGCGGTAGTTGGCGAGCTAGTGTGCTTGGACCGCGTGAGTCTCCAGGAGGTTCCTTTTGGACACAAGCGGTCCTGAGATGGCCGGGACTGGTTCTGATTCAGCGTTGATTCGCAGTGGTTGGTTTCGGCTAGCCTGTGGACATGGTTACTGAGTTAGCAACGTTTCGTGTTCGGGCAGGTCAAGAGGATGCATTCTATCGTAGCTATCTTGCGGCTCGCCCACATTTAGCGCAATTTCCTGGTTGCGAGAGCGCCACAATCTATCGGGTCTATGAGACCCCATCTACCTTCGTGCTATGCGCGGAGTGGAGAACCCTCGAGGATCATCTCGAGGGTTTTCGTACCTCTGACGCCTACGCCGAGTGGAGAAAACTGCTCAGCCCGTTCTTCGATGGTGACCCCTCGGTCGTGCACCTCGTGAACCCGTAAACACCATCCGTAGCGGTTGCGCCTCGAGGCGTTCACCCCGCTGCTCACGGAAGGTGCCAGGGGTACTTAGAGAGAGCCGATGACTTTCAGTAGTTCGCCGATTGTGTGTGAGGCTTCGACGTTGTGGCGCAAGGGTAATTCCAGGTTGACTTGGTAGTAGTTGCGGCGTCCTCGCCGTTCCCGTTCGAGGTAGCCGGCGTTGACTAAGTCGGCGATGATGGCTTGGGTGGCGCGCTCGGTGATGCCGACCTTGTTGGCGATGTCGCGCCCTCGGATCTCTGGATCCTGCGCAATGAGAATGAGGACATGACCATGATTCGATAGAAAAGTCCACTGCCGCTGATCGGGCATCGAGGCGTCCACAAAAGGATCGTACCAGGTTTTTGCTCGCGGGGGCGCGGTTGCAAAAATAATGGCCGAAGGTGAATACACGAAATAAATTACGTATATAGTGGTGACTATGAGAAAGTGCATCACGTCATGACGGCGATTGTTGGGGATCTGTTGTTCCCTGCTCTTGTGGGAAGTTTCGTTCTCGCGCTCCTGGGTCTGTTGATCAGACCCCGTTGGGCCGGCGTGGTGAGTTCCGTGGCGCTTTGGTTCGCTGTGGCTTGTTTTGTCCTCGCCACCTCCATGGGAGCCGCTGGTGGCGAGATCAGCGTCGCTGGTGGTGATGTTGGTCTTCGCTTTAGCTCCTTTGCCTTGCTCTGGTCCTCCACGGTCTTGCTCGTTGGTGCTGTCGTTATGACCTTCGCTGAGCGATACCTCAAGGGCAACCCGGGGTTGCCGGTGATACGGGCGGCGGGGTCTGGTGTTCTGCTCTCGATTGTGATGGTCGTTGCCGCAGTCAACGTCGCCACTTTGATGGTGGCCTGGTGGATGGTCGGTCTTGCGTATATCGTGGCCTTTAGCTATCGTGGTCGGCCATCGAGCGTGCGAACCTTAGTGCAGGCATTTGTGTTTGGAGATGTGCTCGTGACTGCTGGTTTCGTACTCCTCTTGATCAGAGTGGGGAATCAGCCGATCACACAACTCGACCAACATCCTCACCTTGGGGAGTGGTCATTGCCGATCGCGATGCTGCTGGCGGTGGGCATGCTGATCCGGTCGGGACAGGGACCATTCTTGGGTTGGCTGCGGGTGACCGTCGATGCACCCACACCGGTCTCGGCGCTTTTACATGCAGGGGTGATCAATGGGGGGATGATCGTGATCATTCGGTTGGCACCGGTCGTGCTTGGCACTGCTCCAGCGCTCTGGCTCTTGGCTGGGGTCGGTGGGCTCACCGCGGTGTTCGCCGTCGTGAGTGCCCGTTACCGCGGCGACTATAAAGGCCGACTCGTGCTTTCAACGAGTGCACAGATGGGGTTTGTCTTGGTCGAAATTGCGGTCGGAGCCTTCGCATTGGCCTTGGTGCACCTCTGTCTCCATGCCGCCTACAAGGCCTGGCTCTTCCTCTCTAGCTCCTCTCAGATCGCCACTACGCTACCTCCCTCAAGGCCAAGATTGTCAACCCCTTCGCGGCCGCGGGCGCTGTCGGCGTTGGGGGTGGTCACCGTTGCCGTCCTTGGAGCGCTGGCCATGGTGGTGTTGGAGGGCAATCCTGTGAGCATGCTTGCCGTTGTGCTCGGTAGCTTCGCTTTTGTGACGGCGTTGACATACCTTTGGCGGTTACGCGCTGGTCGAGCTGGGTGGTATCGCCTGCTCCAGGCTGACGTTGGGGTGGTGTTCGCCTTCGGTATCTTGGGTCTGCTCGTTCATCTGGTTACCAATGATACGAGCACCTCCCTGTCGACCGCTGGTATTCCCTCCCTTGCGCCCTGGTGGCTTCTGGTAGTGGGTATCGCGGTGATACTGGTCGGCTCCATGGCGAAGAGGCCAAGGGTGGGCCGTGCGCTTGCCTCTCTGACGGACGGAGTCGGTCAGATCCGTGGGTACCGATACCGTGATGTGGCGACCTTGGCGCCGATCAGCATCGAACCTGATGAACTCAAGCTTGCTGGTTGATGTGATGGTGACGACCTTGGGGCAGTTACGAGCAGAGATCGATGAGGCGGGGAGGCTGATCGCCCCGCTCTGGCCACTTGCAATGGGGGTGGCGATGAACCCACTTGTGGGGTTGGCCGATGCCCCATTCGATGCTGCAGTAGGCGAGTTAGCTCGATGCCTGCCGCTCCAGACGCTTGCCGCCACGGAGAACACGCTCACAACCTCGCGGGATCATCGAGCGCAAGTACGGCCGATGGGCAGTCATGGACTTGAGGAGGCGTTTGATCGCGACATCGCTCGCTGGTGTCTCGGGTTGACCACTGGTGGCATTGCCCTCGAAGGTGAGGAGGGTTTGCTCGATGCCTGGAGGCGTCTTTATCGAGTTGATCGAGTTACCCGCCGTCTTTTGGGCGCGGAGGCGCTAGCCGTGATCACGAGCCTACCCACCGACCATGAGGCCCTGTTGCTTGCGCTCATCAGGCAAGTTGACTTCGATGCGACCGATCGCGTGATGCTTTTTCGTTCGCTGTTGGTACGCCTTCCCGGTTGGGCTGGTCATGCAAAGTTCCAAGAGCTGAACCGAGCGATCGCGCCATGGTACCCGCCACTACGACTCGCTGATCTTGTCACCCTCCAGCTCCTCTATCGCGTGCCTACTGGTCGCCTCGACCTCCTGCCTGATCAGCAGCCGACCTTGGTCGAGACCAAGGAGGCCGCGCGGGTGGGCGAGATCACAACGGACCGTGAGCACCAGGGATCCTCTCTGTCCGCTGTCTTAGTTGGAGCAGAACTCGCCTATCGGGATCGGCTCCTGGACCAGTTGCGTCCCTGCGATACACCGAGAGCAATCTCCACAGCACAGGTGCAGTTTCTTCTGTGTATGGATACACGATCAGACCGGATGCGACGCAGGCTTGAACAGGTTGATGGTTATGAGACCTATGGGGTTGCGGGATTCTTCGGCGTGCCGTTGCGCATCGTTACTCCTGATGGTCTGCCGATTCGGGATTTAGCTCCACCGCTTGCCCAGCCACTCTTCGAGCTGCAGGCCGATCTGGCGGCGGTAGGTATTGACGATGACGCCTGGTCACTTGGCGATCCGGTCAAGGCGGTCAAGGAGGTCGGGGTGGCGCCATACCTTGGTGCCGAAGTAGGGGGTCTGCTCGCCGGATTCGATGCCCTACGGCGAACCCTAGGAGGGCACCGGTCCCTTCATCAGGATGAGGCCCAAGATGCACTTGTGCGTCTGGAGTGCCACGTGCATGCGTCACTTGGGGAATGTTCCACTGCGGAGCTCGACGCTCTTGCCATCTCCCTCGGCGCGATGCTGACGACGCTTGGACTCAGCCAGCACCTCGCGCCGCTGGTCGTCTTGGTGGGGCATCGGGCGGTATCGACGAACAACGCCTTTGGTGCTAGTCTCCAATGTGGCGCCTGTGGGGGGAGCCGAGGAACGCTCAATGCCATCGTGGCGGCCATTCTGTTGAATGCCACGCCGATTCGCACCCGCCTGAGTGCGCAGGGGATCCACCTGCCATCCTCGACCCGCTTTCTCGCTGGAGAACACATCACCACGACCGACAGTATTGGGTTGGTGGGCACCTCTAGTGAGGCCGATGCCGAGCATCCCCAGTTGGCGGCGCTCGTCGAGACGTTGGAGCGGCTGAGTCGTGAGGCTGGATCACGATCTCGCCGCCGCCGTTCGAGGGATTGGTCGGAGGTGCGGCCGGAGATGGGCCTCATCCACAATGCTGCGTTGGTCATCGGTGATCGTTCGTTGACGAGTCACGCCGATCTTGCTGGTAGAGTCTTCCTCCACTCCTATCATGCCGATGCCGATGCCGATGGTAGCCTGCTGGCCGACGTCCTGCTTGGTCCGATGGTCGTAGCCCACTGGATCAATATGTCCTATCTCTTCTCGAGCCTTGAACCCGATATTCTTGGCGCTGGCGACAAAGTGCTGCATAACATCGTCGGACGCTTTGGAGTCCTTGAGGGGAATGGATGGGATCTGCGGGTCGGTTTGCCGGTGCAGTCAGTCGTTGACGGTGATGGTCAACGCCATGCTCCACTGCGGCTGCTCGTAGTCGTTGATGCTGACACAATGGTGCTGGACCGTGTGCTTGGACAGCACCAACAGCTCGGAGATCTTGTCGATGGTGGTTGGGTCAGAATGGTTGGCCGCTCGGCGTCCGATGGTTGGGTCGAGCGCTCGATGTCTGGAGACTGGATGCGCCTTCGGCACGAACAGAGCCGAGCATAGCAGCGCTTGCCCCACCTGAGCTAGATGTTGCGGGTCTCCCGTCGCGGCTTGGTGCTGGGGATCGACCCGAGTCGATCGCTGATCGTGGTCGAGTCTATTTGGTCGTTCGGCCCATCTGTTTGGGCTTGCGGTGACGTAGAACTCAGTGAACGATTTCCTTGGAGGATACCATGAAGACCCAGCCGAGTGAGGGGCAATCCGGAGAAGTCCGTCGCCGTTCACTACCTCGACGCTCCTATTGGTTAGGGGCGATCGTCGGTGCGAGCGCGCTCGTGCTCTCGGGGCTGGTGCACGTGCATCTTTGGTTAACCGGGTACCGACATGTCCCCACGATCGGCCCACTCTTTGTCGTTCAGGGCGTGCTCGCATTGGTATTGGCGATCATGGTATTGGTGCGACCTCGCCGGTGGGTGTACCTCGTTGCGAGCCTTTTCTTGGGGGGCACCATAGCGGCTCTTTTCGCTAGCGTCGAGGTGGGTCTGTTTGGTTTTCGCGATGCGTTGAGTGCTCCCTATGCGGTGGAGTCACTGGTGATCGAGGCGGTCGGAACTCTTGTGCTCGCCCTCATGGGCTGGTTACTGGCGCCCGTTGGGCGTAGGGGATGAGGTTCTGGTTCTTCACCAGGTAGGGGTCACAGCGCTCCTGTGCCGATCGTTGCACCACTGAGTCTCCCCTCTCGTGAGCCTCATCCTCGATGAGGACTGGCGTCCTCTGGGTCAGCGGTTGGATCACTGGGTTGCGCATCGATTAGCGGTTACCCATGATGACCGATGCGCGCGGGCGTGCTAACACCTCGCTCATCAGCCCCTGATCCGTCTCTCTTCTCGGATCGACTGGATTCTGGCTGGAGCTAGAGGGGCAGCAGATGGCGGCGAGACGACGTTACCCTCCGGTCGGCGGCGATATCCTCACGCGGGGGCGGGTAGCAATGGAGGTGATCGAGCGTGAATCTGTGCCGGTTAGGTTCCCCGTCGAGGGAAGGAGGAGATAGAACCGGGAGCCGTGAGTTTTTCAAGCGACAGGCGAGTGGGGCGCTTAGGTCGTGCATCGCGAGCAGCGTCTGGTGTGCAAAGCGTACACAAGCGATGCGAGGATCGGGTGAGGCTGGTTATCGTGGGGCCGCCAACGAGCTACGGTGCGATCCGTTGCGCAAGAAAGGCGAGGGATAGAGGGTATCGGTAACTGATGTTCCCATGTTTGCCGTCAAAAAGCTCGAAATGGATGTCGCTGATTCCAATACCCGCAAGTTCATCGACAAAGGCTTGTGCTCCCAGATCCAGATAGTACTCGTCACTCTTGCCAGCGTCGATCCAGATCCCGCGCAGACTTCTCAGAGCGTCGGCGTGGCTACGGACCATTCGAACCGGATCCCATGCTAGCCACCGTTCCCACACTTCGTCAATGATACGTCCGCTTCGGGTGTCAAACGGGAGGATTGGTTTCCCGTTCGCATCGGGAGAGAAGCAAGCCGCCACGCCGTAGAGGCCAAGCAGGGTCATGTCGGCAGGATGCGTAAAGGCGGGTCTAGCACAGAAGTCCTCCCACCATCGTTCTGGTGATCCTCCCCAACTCCGAAGCAGCCGTGCTGCATCGCCAAAGCTGGCTCCGTAGCAGAGTTCATAGAGCGTATCACCCGCATGGGATGCAAGAGCACCAAAACGATCGGGTCGCAACATTGGTGTGATCATCGCCCCAAAGCCGCCACTTGATTTACCTTGAATGGCGCGATGGGCAGGGTCGTCGATGGTGCGGTAGTGGGTATCGACGAAGGACACCACATCGTCACAAAGATAGGTGTGATAGCGACCGGTTCCAATGGAGTCAACGTACTGGGAACCTCCGTACATGGTCCAAGCGTCGACATAGACGACGAGGCAATGGGGCACGTCACCGGTGGCGAAGAGATCGTCAACCATCTTCGGGTAGGTGGGTACAAATGGGCTATGGTTCCACCACATGCTCACTTGGCCGGTGTAACCCTGGATGACATAGATGCTTGGATATCGTCGATCGGGATCTTCGTCGTACCCTGGAGGCGTATAGACCACCAATGGGCGCGCGCTAGGGTCACCCAGTGGATTAGCACGCAGGGCCAATGATTCGATGACATGTTCATTGAGTTTGCCAGCGTCGGCTGGGCGTAACTGGAGATCCATCCCCCTCACGTTAGTGCCTCATGATCACTTTGCTCAGTCGCTGGCGGCGAAGAGGGGTTCTCGGTGCCCGAGTAGATGCCTATTCGCCGCAATGTTGTGTGAGCAGAGCTCTGCTCCGAGAGCTAGCGATAAAGGTCGTCGTCCAAACGTCACCGTCGCCGGACCAAGGGCAGCAGATGTCGGTATCCATCGGCGATGAGCGGTGGCGGGCTTACTGAAGGGGTGCGGCGCTGTCGACGCCGTTGCTCGCTGCTTGGACGGATCAAGAGCGGATCGCGTTAGTCTTCATGCGTGTACGGGCACGAGATTTGTTGAGGGCCAGAATGAGAAGAGTCCAAGGAGTCGTTGGTGACCGAGGGGAGACTGCACCATGATGGCAGATGATTTAGAGGGTGTGCCAGCAGTCGTCAGGCCTGCGGTGCGTATTATCTGTCTTGATAGTCTCGAGCGAGTTCTCCTGTTGCATTGGCGTGACCCCGTCGATGGAAGAACGTTCTGGGAGCCTCCGGGTGGTGGTGTTGAGGAGGGCGAGTCGGAGATCGATGCTGCCCGCCGAGAGATGGCGGAGGAGACTGGCCTACCAACGGATAGTATCGTTGGTCCAGTCGTCCGAGTGCAGCGTAATAGCCTTTGGGCGGGGACGCGACTGGTAGCAGAGGAGCCCTTTTTCGTGGCGCGCGTAGGAGATGCAGCTGTTCAACCAGCCGCGCTCACCGACGAAGAGCAGGCGACCATGCTCGGGTTTCAGTGGTGGTCTGTTGAGGAGCTACGCACGGCCGAGGTCGTCGTGGAGCCGGCCCAGTTGCTTCACTTATTGGCCGAACACGTCGGTGGTGTGTGGGCTCCGGATCATGAGGGCTAGCGTCTCTGACCTTGCCCAGAGTGCTGGCATGGGTGAGTACGAACCGTTATGCCCAGGTAGCCCTGGGGTGTGGCGATGAGGCGCAGCAAATCCGGATAGGTCCGTGTGTTATACCACGCTATCGATCGGTTCTCGAATGTGCGGGCCTGTCGTTGCTGGCACCGCGCACGCGGGCCCTCCCAGATGAACTTGTCGTCAGGACCTTGCTACACTGAGCTCCGTGAGTGAGCTCAATCAGTTTGGCCAACCGGTAGGCGATCGCGTTGATCACTGGATCCCCGCCCGAACTCCGTCAGGGCAGCTCATGGGGGGACGATGGTGTTCTCTGGTGCCACTCGACGCCGAACTGCATAGCCGTGAGCTCTATACGGCGAACGCCGAAGATCTTGATGACCGTCGATGGACCTATCTTCCCTATGGTCCCTTCGCTGACGCTGAGGCGTATCGTGAGTGGGTTACACAGGTCGCCGGTCGTGATGATCCGATGTTTTTTGCTATCGTCGACGGAACCGGACAGGCTGGCGGTGTTGCCGCGTACCAGCGTATCGATCCATTGGCGGGCACCATCGAGGTTGGACACCTGTGTTTTAGCTCACGCTTGCAAGGCACCACGGCCGCTACCGAGGCGATGGTGTTGATGATGCGCACCGCCTTTGACGAGCTCGGGTTTCGTCGCTATGAGTGGAAGTGTGATGAGTTAAACATTCCCTCCCGGAATGCAGCCGAACGTCTCGGCTTCACGTACGAGGGAACTTTTCGTCAGGCGACGGTGGTCAAGGGGCGCAACCGGGACACCTCTTGGTATGCACTGACTGACGACGATTGGCGGATCTTGCGACCGGTTTACGAACAATGGCTCGGTCCGGCAAACTTTGACAAACAGGGGGTTCAACGACAGCCGCTCCGGGGATTGATCAGCGTGGTGCGCGGACGGGGGTGAAGCGGCGAGAGTCATCCGGGATGGTTCGTGGCTGGCCTGTCAATTGGGCCTTGGCCTTGAAGGATGCGCTAGCAAGCAGCTGATCGAGGTGTTGGTGCGCGAGCTTAGCAGGCAGGAAGGCGCGCCCCGTTTCAGTGTCTGGCTTCGTCGACTGTTCGGGTGCGCAGCACGCGTGAGCGCGAAGCGATGAGAGTCGCTCGTCTGGTGAGTCCATCGACACACAAGCGATGTGGAGGTCACTCGATCACGAGGAGCGCTTCCTCCTATGCTGAGCGATTATCCTCAGCTTTGCCAGTTCCGGCTCCTTGGCAGCTTGGCTCCTCACAGGTGTGCACGATGGCGCCGAATGGTTCAGTGGGGTGACAGTGGACGTGTCGCTGCCATGGTGAGAGCGAGGGGTATTGCCCAACGCGGTGTCGCACTCCTGTGACGACCTTGTGGGCCAGAGTGTGCACGCGTGTTGCCTGGCTCGTTTCGCTGGATTGATCTACCGCTGCCACGCACATGGCCAGCGCGTGCGCAGACGATGACGCGGCGTTGAGTCTGGAAGTGTTCACCTTCGCCGGAGTCGGTGGACGGATGGGTGCACATCGAGCCAATTTCGAGCAGGTTGTAGGGCGCGAGAGCCTTGAGGTGTTGATCAAAACCATGGGTCAAGGGCTGAAGGAAGGTGGGTGTCACGGATAGTACCCATCGTATGGATGTCGTTACTGTCGCCTCAATAGTGGTAGCAAAGACGGGGGAGCTAGGACAATAGGCGGTCACCGCAAAGCCTCCTCGGCTGTTTTAGCGCTGCACCTGTGGCTCTGTTCGAGCGAAAGGAGTAAGTGTGTGATCTGGATCGCCGTAGTGTCGGCTGAGATGACTGGTGGTAGGTTGCCGGTTGCCTCTTGTGCTTTATCTGGAAACGCAACGGACGCTCGATGCCCACTAGTAGTCGAGCATTCTGGTCATGGAGCCGCTTGATTTAGTGGCGGACTGGCTCGAAGGAAGTAGTTGGTTCTAGCAAGGATAAGTTGGCGGTAGTTCGCCTACTACGCGATCATTGGTCGGCCGGTGTAACGTTGGTCGATCACCGTACGTTTTACCAGAGGTGGGCACGAGCAATGGCCAGATTTTCTGCCAAGGCACTGACGTACTTTCTGCAACAGTGCAGGTAGGCGATGTGCGGTGAAGGATTATCGTAGCTTTGATGGAGGTAGTTTTGTGCACTCGTGAGTTGTAGGGGGAAGCTTATTTGTGCTTCTGGTGCAGAATAAATGGCTTTGCCCACAAGGGAAGAAATAAATGGTTATAATGAACAACGGAGGCAAAGAACTATGAACCGTCCATTTGGTACAGGAATAATTGTTTTAGGAATCGTATTAGCAGCAGCTGGAGCGATTATGAAGTACGCCGTCACCGCTAGTACGACGGGATTTTCGATCACTGAGGTTGGCCTGATTTTGCTCATCGTTGGAGTCGTTACTTTGATTTTAGGAATTGTGGTGAGTCTGTCAAGCGGGCGCCGTCATACGGTGACCACAGAACAGGTGCAAAACACGCCAGATGGGAGCATGCGATCGGTGGACAGTAAGGACAATCTGGGCTAGGTTTTCCCTTCGGTGTGATCGTAGGGTGCGTACTTTGTCAACGCCTCAGGGGTGAATACCCCTGAGGCGTGATGGCTTTTGACGCGACAGTCTTGCGGATCGAGTAGGCAAAGGTGGCTAGCACTATGACGGGCGGGAAGGAACAGAGCGTGGTAGTTGCGGGCGCCGAGATAGGTTGAGAGGGGTTGAGATCCGTAGCTTCTCGATCTCCAGCAAAGTGAGGCGCGCAGCCGTGTCGACGCATGGGAACCTGCGAACAAGTCTAAGGCTGGGGCAGCTCTTGCGGACCGATTTGGGCATCTTCGTTGAGGTGGACGGTGTATGGCTTCGTCGATTCACTATTTTGTCAGGTGGGAGAGAGAAGAGCTTTCGAACGCAGAGCCCGGCTTGCGCAAGGATTTAGGGATATCCGGTGTTGGGATCAGTTGAGTGGGGAGGGATGTGCGATGGCAACGGTTCGGCGAGGGAACAAGGCGGCAGTGCTGGTAGTCGATGTCCAGGTAGGGGTGATGGATGGTACTTGGGAGTCCCAGCGAGTGGTGGCGAAGGTGGGCCGTGTGGTCGAACGGGCAAGAGCTGCACAGGCGCCGATTCTTTGGGTTCAACACAACAGCGCGGATCTCGTCCTTGGCAGCCCCGAGTGGCAGCTTGTCCCCGGTTTGGTCCCCGCGAGTTCCGAGGTGCTGATCGATAAGAGGTATAACTCTGCATTCGAGGGTACGCAACTTGAGACGGAGTTGTCGAGGATCGGTGCCAGTCGCTTGATTCTCGCTGGCGCAGCGACGAATTGGTGCATTCGGGCGACCGCGTATGGCGCACTTGATCGAGGATATGACGTGACGCTCGTTGAAGATGCTCATACCACCATGACAGAGGTCGACGGGGAGCGCAGGATTGAGGCGGCGGATATTGTCCAAGATCTCAATAACACCATGATGTGGCTGGAGTACCCGGATCGGGTGAACTCGATCGCAGTCGCTGAAGAGGTCGTGTTCTAACCATCACCTATCGTGCCGATAGCGATGCCCCAGAGCGCACTGCCTCGTTCAGATGTCAGCGGAGGCACGGCGACCAGGTGGTACTGCTGGGCGAGGGAGGCGTTCGTGGATCCATGCAACCGGTGGAGGCAGACCAAAATGGCCTCGCACGATGGCCTCGCACGATGGCATTGAGATCGAGCTGCTCTCGCCACGAAAAAGGACCCGCCTAGACCCAATACCACTTAGTTAAGGTCCATGTGTGCTAAGCTCGGTCCATGCCAAGAGTCGGTCAGGTCAAAGTGTCAGATGGCGAACGTCTTACGGATCGGATTGCAATCGGGGTATTGACCTCGACGTTCCCTCCAGGCCTTA
>NZ_DAHVNP010000056.1 GCF_027319265.1 Ferrimicrobium sp.
AAGGTTTGGCACCTCGATGTCGGCTCGTCGCATCCTGGGGCTGAAGTAGGTCCCAAGGGTTGGGCTGTTCGCCCATTAAAGCGGTACGCGAGCTGGGTTTAGAACGTCGTGAGACAGTTCGGTCCCTATCCGATGCAGCCGTAGGAAACCTGAGAAAGGCTGTCCCTAGTACGAGAGGACCGGGACGGACGTAGCTCTCGTGTGCCAGTTGTCCTGCCAAGGGCACGGCTGGTTAGCGACCTACGGAAGGGATAAGCGCTGAAAGCATATAAGCGCGAAGCTCTTTTCAAGATGAGGTTTCCCACAGGGTTAACCTGGTAAGGCCCGTGACAGACGATCACGTTGATAGGCCGGAGGTGTAAGCACAGCAATGTGTTCAGCCGACCGGTACTAATCGGCCGAGGGCTTGGAGGTACCCGTGCTCGCTCTTTCCTTCTCATAGAGTGGACAAGACAGATCTTGACAATTTCGAGCGGTGGCAATAGCAGTGGGGAGACACCCGTTCCCATTCCGAACACGACCAGTTAAGCCCACCCGCGCCGATGGTACTTGGGGGGAGGCCCCCTGGGAGAGTAGGGCACTGCCGCTCGTTTCAACAACCCCCCTCATTGCGAGGGGGGTTGTTCTGTTTTGCCCCCACGCCAAGGGTTGCACCGGCCGGGGCTGGGGACTCGCCCTGCTGGGTTAGGGCTAGCTGAGGAAATTCGGGGGAAATCTGCGGAACTGTCGCAAGGATTCAGCTCCAGCTGATGGGAACACAAATGCCTAACATGTCTCTAACAGGGGCCTTACCCTAGCAAGGGCATAGAGCTCTATCGTGAATTTACATGAGAGTATTACCAGCCCAAACCATATGTTCCACCTGTTGTGACTAAGAAGGGATTTGCTAAGTTTGCTCTACGGGGAGCTGCTCTTCTGCTGGTTTTTGCTATTGGGTACGTGGTCCGTGCTGAAACATCGTCTGCGGGGCGGGGTCGGTCAGCACGAACTGAACGGGTGATAACCGTTACTGATGGTACGGCGTCCCAGACAATACCCGCATCAGGAACTATTGAGCCAGCAACGGAGCGCACTGCTACTTTTGCGACCTCTGGTATTATCAATACGGTAAGTGTAGCTATTGGGCAGTCGGTTAGCGCTGGTCAGCAGTTGGCGACTCTAGAGACAGCGCCGCTCGCCGCCGCCGTAGCACAGGCTCAGGCACAACTTGCGAGTGCCCAGACCAAGTTGAGTACCGATGAGGCTGCGGGGGCAACCTCGAGCACTATCAATGCAGATGACGCTGCTGTGAGTGCAGCAAACTATTCTCTGTCTATTGCCCAGGCAAACCTAGGGGACGCTACGTTAAGAGCTCCGGTATCGGGAACGGTAGTGGCAAGTACACTTACCCCTGGCCTACAGGTATCAGGAACCGTAAATGCTGCAGGTGCAGCCCCGGGGATCACCATCATAAGCCCAAATTCATGGTTGGTCGAGGCGGCGATCAGTGACGCAAGCATCGCTGGTGTCTCCGTTGGCGAGCAGGCGACCATTACTCCGCAGGGCTCGACTACGAACGTATATGGAACCGTTTCGTCTGTCGGCCTCGTCGCGAGTGTATCTGGTGGAGTCGCGTCCTTCCCGGTTACTATCGCGATAACGGGATCACCGTCGGAGCTGTATGCGGGTCTGCCTGCGAATATCTCTCTGACCACCCGGGTGCAGGCTAACGTGATTGAGATCCCCATCTTGGCCGTACACTCGCTCGCATCGCATCCCTATGTCATTGTCGAGACAGGAAAGACCAAGGCTAATACCCCGGTCACCCTGGGTTCGGTCATTGGTGCTAACGTTATTGTATCGCACGGTCTTTCTGTCGGTACGCGTATCCTCGAGAGGAACCCCGCATTTGCGAAGTCGCTAGGGGTGCCTGGTGGCAAAGCCGGAGATGGCAAGCGCGGTGGCAAGGGCGGAGGTGGCCTTGGTGGAATCTGATCAAAACTCTGGTCAGGACCTGCTTGTCCTGAAGGACATAGGCAAGCGGTACCAACTTGGAGACCTTTTTGTCGAGGCTCTCCGAGGGGTCAGTTTCACGGTTGTTGCCAATGACTATGTCGCGATAACCGGTCCTTCGGGTTCTGGGAAGTCGACCCTTATGCATCTCATTGGATGCCTTGACGTTCCCACCTCTGGTGACCTGATCATCGCGGGAGAACTGGTCCGTGATCTTGATCAGGCTCAGCTCGCTGAGATACGGAATCGCCGCATAGGCTTTGTTTTTCAACAGTTTAACCTGTTGCGGACCATGACCGCTCAGCGCAACGTTGAACTCCCGCTCCTCTATGCCGGAGTACCCAAAAACGAGCGACGAGAGCGTGCAGCGACGCTTCTTGAGCGTGTGGGACTCGGAAACCACATGAATCATCGGCCAATGGAGCTCTCAGGCGGACAACAGCAGCGTGTCGCCATAGCGCGAGCGCTTGTCGGGGATCCTAGCATCATCCTAGCCGACGAGCCGACAGGGAATCTTGACTCCCATAGCGCTGAGGAGATCCTGGGGATTTTCGAGGAACTCAACCAACTTGGGCGCACGTTAGTTGTTATCACCCACGATGCGAGCGTTGCAGCTAGAGCTACCCGTTCGCTGCATATTCGGGATGGTCAATTGCAGGAGGTCTCATGACCTGGGGTCAACTCGTACGAAGCGCACTCGAGGCGATCCAGTGGAATCGTCTGCGCTCCCTCTTGACCGTGCTCGGCATCGTGATTGGCATAGCCGCGGTGATGGTCACGGTTGGCCTTGGTGAGGGAGCGCAGGCCAAGGTCAGCTCCAAGATTGCCGCACTCGGAAGTAACCTTCTCACCGTTGCTCCCGGAAGTACCTCTGCTGGTCCCGGTGTGCGCCGAGGTCTCGGGAGCGCATCTACTCTCACGATGGCTGATGCTGCTGCCCTGTCGTCTCGTGTTGTGGCCCCGGCGGTGGCTGCAGTTGCTCCGCTCGCAAGCCAACGCGAGACGCTTACGAATGGGGCAATCGACTGGCCAACGACGGTGGATGGAACCACTCCGTCGTGGCTCACCATTCGGTCGCGGTCGGTCGAGGTTGGACGATTTATCAGCACGCAGGACGAGGTGTCGAACGCCGACGTTGTGGTACTTGGAGCACTAACCGCCCAAGAACTCTTCAGCTCAGCTAACCCGATTGGTAGAGTCGTTGACGTTGGTCCGCTGCCTATGACCGTGATCGGTGTGTTGGCACCTGTTGGTTCTGGAACTTCGGCGACATCGAACCAAGATGACCTAGCTATTGTTCCGATCTCTACCGCGCAAGGTTCTTTGTTTGGGACTTCTGCCAACGATTCGGTCCAGTCGATTCTCTTGCAGGCCACCAGTTCATCGACGCTGTCGGCTGCCTATCAGGAGGCAGATCACGAACTTATGATGCTCCATGGAGCTACCAATCCAGCAAACGCTGATTTTACCATCACCGCAGAGCAGTCTCTCTTTAGCGCAGCAACCTCGATATCGGCCACATTGACGGCACTTCTCGCAGGGATTGCTACGGTATCGCTGCTGGTTGGCGGGATCGGTGTCATGAATATCATGCTGGTCTCTGTGACGGAACGAACGAGAGAGATAGGGCTTCGCAAGGCACTGGGCGCAAAGCCTAGCGATATTCGTCGTCAGTTCTTGGTTGAGGCTTCGGTCCTCGGAGTGTCCGGAGGTCTTGTTGGAGCTGCACTGGGTTTACTCGGACAGTTAGTGTTGCCCTCGGTCATCTCGAATCCGGTCATTATCCCTCCGATTGTCACCGTTGCTGCCGTTGCGGTGGCATTGATGATCAGTCTCCTGTTCGGTGTCTATCCAGCAGCTCGCGCGGCACAGCTCTCTCCGATCGACGCACTACGGTCTGAATAACAAGAAGGGAACACACTTTGAATCGACGCATTCTTGTTATGGTTAGCGTACTAGTAAGTGGTGTGATGCTCGCAGCTTGTGGATCCGCTGCTGCGAGCACTAGCTCTACCGCACTCCCCAAGACCTCTTCTACGCCTAAAAAGCATCCAGCAAAGATTGCTGCCAGCGGGACCATTGCTGCTGTGTCACCATCAGCATCGAGTATGCAGGTTCAGGGTACTGCTACCGGCGAAACGACGGTTGGATGGACATCTGGGACCAAATTTACACAGATTACCACGATTTCTCCGTCCTCACTTACGGTTGGATCATGCGTGGTAGCCATCGAACACACTCCGCGTGGTTCTCGTGTCCCGGTTGTTCGCTCGATAACGGTGGAGACGAACACTACTAGCTGCGCTGGTTTGCCGGCAAGCACGGGCAAAACTAAACACCATGGAACACATTCGCATAAAGGCGCTAAGGAACGCCACCTCATACGGGGAAGAATTACCCGAGTATCATCGACATCTATCACCTTGTCGGTAACCTCAGGTTCCGCTTCCCAAACTGTCACACTGCCTCTAAGAGCGACGACCGATGTTATCGCCCATCAGAGCGCCACGAGCAGCGATCTCGTAGTCGGCCGATGCGTGGTCGTTGAAGGGTCTACTAGTTCCATTGGGGTGGTGAAAGCCCATCGCATCGGTATCTCTTCGCCGACTAGCGGATCCTGTGGGGTCGCCGGGGGTGGAACGTCTTCACCGTCAGGGAATGCTGGTGCGTGACAACAAGCTCTGCCGGGTTATAAAAGTCTTGGTCGTCGTAGTGGTCGGTGGGGCGACGGGTTTTTTCATCTCCCGCCCCGCACCACCGGCCTACCAACTTGCCTACGCGGAACCAGAGACAATCACTGCAACGATTAGTGCGGTTGGTACGTTGGTGCCTGTTACCCAGGCTGCGGTTCCTCCGCCGATGAGCGGAACCGTCTCTTCGATTGGGGTGCAGGTGGGTCAGAGGGTGACGGCTGGCGAGACGTTAGCCACGGTCTCGCCGTCCGCACTGGCATCTCGGGCAAGGATCGCCGACGCGTCCGCGCTAGCCCAGGCTGAAGCTGCATTAGCTGAGGCCGAGCAGCCCACCCCAGTCCCGGCACCAAAGAGTTCCAGGTCGAGTGCCCTTCAATCCGACGTTAACGCCATCCGTAAGACGCTCGTGGAACTATGTCCAGGAGCTCATTCGTCGGTCTCGCCTGCCTGCGGATCCCTCAACACGGAACTGAGTAGGCTATCCTCTCAGTTAAGCGCCAAAACATCGGATACTAGCTCTCCTGGCCCAGAGGCAACCAGCACCTCAAGTGCTACCATCGCAGCTGACGAAGCTATCGTGACTGCCGATCAGAGTGCCCTCTCGTCAGCTTTGCAGGTCCAATCGAGTTCATTCGTATCGCCTATAGCGGGTACGGTTGCCACGCTACCACTCGCTGTTGGTCAGGTGGTCCGTGCTCAATCTAGCTCTACCGCGATCACTGTGATTCAATCGAGTAGGTCAGAGGTTGTCGTTCCCATTGCCATCGCTACCGCACGTCGACTCCATGACGGTGACCAGGCGACCATCCTTCCTCTTGGAAGTCCTCATGCAACAACTGGTGAAATCATATCCATTGGAACCGCTCCGACAACGAATCAAGTGACAGGGGCTACCACTGTCTCCGTTACCGTTGCAGTCAATCATTTGACACTCCCAGTATTTGATGGAGCGCAGGCGCTTGTGGTCATTGCTATTGCGCACAGCGCTGATGTATTAGCCGTGCCTACATCGGCGATCTTCTACAAGGGTGGACACCCAACCGTGCTCGTGGATAACCCGAGAGGAATATTTTCCGATACCGTGAGAGTCGGTATCGTAGGCGCCGACTATACGTCTATTCTTGGAGGTCTTAGCGACGGGGTACCGGTGGTGTTGGCTTCCTTGGATCGGCCCTTACCTGTCCCGGTGAAACCAATCGGTGGTTTTGGGAAAGCATTTGGCCAAGGTGGCGCCAGACGCAAAGTTCCCAGATTGTGAATCGACTCTATCAAAGAAATGGATGCTGGTAGCAGGCCCGAAGACCTGGTGGATGCGTGGTCATCACGGCATCGCGCGTGGCCGTTGCGTACAGCAGACCGTGCCTGTGGGTGCAACGAGCAATGACAAGCACCGCTCCATGAGGTAGCTGGTCCGACAGCCGGACGGCGCCAACGGCATCGAGGCGCGAGATACAGCAGTTGACTCGAGCGGCCCACTGGAACGATGCGTCATTCGTTGGTCTTTGTGCATTTTGACCTCATGTCTCTCCGACATCTTTTCCTTGGCATGCTTTTGTTGTGGGTAGGTGGCGCCTCTGCCAAGATTGATGGGCCTCTCACCAGCACGCCAAGGACGGTACCTTCTCTTGGCACTATGTGTCGGTAGGTTTTCGCAGGCCTAGCCCTCGGTTACGACCTTGGGAAAATTTGGGAGGTGTGGAGTGCCTGAGGGTTTGTTTCCATCTCGTGCAACAGATGAGGTGTCGTCGGGAAAGTATCTAGTATGGGGTTGCGGCATGCGAAGGGGATCGAGAGCGATGACGGAGTGACTGGGGAAGATCTCAGGTATGAAATCGTGGTCGGTTCGCTATTAGATCCGATCTATCGGTTTTATCGACGTCGCGTTGGGCCAGATGTGTGCGATGACCTCACCGTTGAAACCTTCGCCGTGGTGTTCTCGCGTTTGCCAAGCTATAGCTCTGAACGCGGTGCTCTCCGACCGTGGGTCTTCGGTATCGCGGCCAACGTCTTGCGGCATCATTGGAGGGACGAGCAGGCCCGTCTGGCACGCGAGGCGAGGCTGGGGGGCATGGCCATGACAGATACCCGTCCAGAAGACCCAGGCGATGGTTACCTTGAGCTTGATGCCACGATCGCCGGCGCGCTTTTAGGGCTCAATGATGAAGATCGGCTGGTGCTGTTGCTGTATGCCTGGGAGGAGCTGAGCCCCAGCGAGATCGCCCAGGCTTTGGCGTTGCCAGCGGGTACGGTTCGTTCACGCCTCTCGCGGGTCCGCGCACGGTTACGCGAGGAACTGATGCGAGATGGGGGTCCGTCGGGGACGATAGAGGATGGGCGCACGTCGACGTTGAAGGAGGATGGATGGACGAATTAGACCTGTTGCGCGGTTTTCATGCGGATCGAAGTGTGGCCTCCAGGGGCCTGAGGGATCGAGTCGTGGCGCTTGGTTCGTCCAAGACTCAGATAGGTTCCGAGGGAAACGCGCGTGTTTCTATGGCGCCTATCAGCTCAGCAAAGCCTGCCAGCTCCAGCAAGGATGGCATGGATCCATTAGCAGGACTGCAGCAGCGCCGCACTAGGGGGTTGTATCGACACAAGGTGCTTACCAGTGTTGCGGCGTTACTCCTGGTAGCCGGAGGGGTGGCCGGGTTTGCGTTGAGCCACACCCAGCAACAAGGAGGTACTGCTCTCGGTGGTGTTGGGGTGATAGAGCTTGCTTACCATCGTCTTCTCGCTGTTCGATCCCTACATTTTCAGACTATCGAACAGATTGAAGCTGGGTCGACTCCGGAGACGATTACCACGACCGGGGTAGCAACCGGAGTCGAGAATGGTCCATCGGGAGTGGCTGAACGTGCGTTGACGACATCGGTGACGCCACAGGGAAAGACAGCGGTGGAACTTATCCTCACCCATCGAGTGCTCTATGTACGACGCGTGGCACCGAGCCCAACAGCACTGGGAACGGCGACATATTTTGGATATCGAGTGAGTTCTTCGGGTCCTCCGGCAACGCTTGGCGTGCAAAACCCGATCCATGCAGGCCCGGTTACCTTGCTTCGACGCTTTGCTCAGAGTGGAGTGGTGACGACCTCGCAGTCGGCCAATATCGACGGTCAGGTGGTGACGCGTTATCAGGCCCGGGTGAAGATAGGAGCAATTTTGAAGGCCGACGCTGGTGACATTCCGTCCACCCTGCGTTCGGAGATGCAGCTTCTGGGGAAGGATGCCCCGGTTGCGCTATGGATTAACCGGCACGGCCAACTGCTACGGGAGGTGGTAACCGTCCCCTTCACGGTCAGCGGATACCAGTTCTACACCATCGACACGTTGAACTTTAGTGCGTACAACGCACCAGTTACCGTCACGGCGCCGTCGACTGCACGGGTGACCTTTGAGAGCAGCCTCACCAAGCTCGTGCAAGCTGTGGAGGGTTAGATGAGCGATAGGGATGACTCCCACATGGAGGACGTAGCGGATGAACTCGAGCCAGGCAGTTGCAAAAGTCTGATCGGATTGGCTTTTCTGGCTCCAAGCGGCGTGTTGTTTAGTGGGGTTGAGCTCTATACGATCGTGGCCCACAAGCACCTATACTCCCCAATCCTGGGCATCATAGCAATCATATGGTGCGCTTTTGGCGGTACCCTACTTGCAGTGGTTGTCCTGCGGAACCTTTTTCCAGAGCGCGATCGGTCTCGCGATGCACTCCTCGGGTGGTCGCAGCTGCCTCGCACGAAGCGATACCTCGCTCGGGTCGATCGGGGGGAGCCCGTTGTTCTGTTCGGCGCTTCGGCCGTACACAAGCTGCGGAATCTTAACCGGATCTCCATGGTCTTGGCAACCCTTGTCGTTGCTGGCTCCACTTATGGATTGATCGCTACCGATTTCGTGCCTGCTTTGGAATCGCGCTCTCAAGGATCTGATCTGAGCGCACTGGCTCTGATCGGAGTCGTGCTCGTGACCTATGTCGTGAGTCGCCTGATCCGGGGGTGGGTGAACCGTGATGCCACAAGACGGGTCCGTTCGTGTCACCAGGATGACTTATCCAGCTCCCCTTGTAACGCAAGGCATCGCACACCGGAAGGGAGAGCATGAGGATGCAAATGGTAACTAGCAAGGAGAAAAAGGGGTTGCAAAAAGTCGGTGAGCAAAGCTTGACGATCCTAGCAGCCGTCGGGTGTTATGGAGCATACGTGGTAGCACTCACGGCTGGACTGGGAGCCTTCCTGCCGACCGCAGCCGCGTTTGTCGTGTCTCTAGTGACTCTAGGGTTGCTCGCTGTTTGCTTCTCCCCCCTTGGCCGTCGGCATCATTTAGCCATTGACGATAGCGAAGCAGCCGATAGGACTAGCACAACCGACCGAGGAGAACAGGTTCAGGCTGCCTGAACGCTGACGCCTCGTTCGGTCGCAGAGGTGCTGTCCGACTCGACAAGGACTGACGCAACGGATCCTGCAAGGGTTGCACGAGCGTCCTTTCCTATTGGCAATTGACACTCGCCAAGGGCTCTCGGTCACCTTCCAAAACCCCCGTCAGTGCTGCTGTGGCCGAAGTTCCTGTGGGTGCGCTAGTGGCTCCAGTGCTCGGAGGCTTGTGGGTTGGGGCAACAGTTGCTTGAGCGAGAGTGAGACCGACTCTGATTCTGTCATGATGAGCCGGATTTAGACATCGAGTACACCGTGTCCTTATGCTGAACCAGAGCCGATCTCAAGAAGCACGACAAATGCGGTCGAAGCGCTCTGAGCGCAGAACCAACAACTCCCATGGCTCCAGCGGATGATGAACGTTTTGGGAGATCTCCAAGGTACCGTGTAGTCGAAGAAGGAGCCACGAAGTGTTCACGAGTCGTCACCACACCCTGCTGTATCATGCTCTCCTGCTAGTACATATCCTCGGCGCGATGACCTTCTTTGCTGGGGTCGTGCTCGCGGGCCTGGTGTTGGTAAGAGCGCGTCACGCCGCGATGGCATCGGAGGTCGCAAGCATTCTCTCCCTCGCGCGTATCGGCGTGTTGTTGGTCGCGATCGGTGCGCTGGTGGCTGGTGCATTTGGCTTGCTCCTCGTTTGGGTCGGTCACTATGGCTTTGGGTCTGGGTGGGTGGTCGCCGCCATCGTGACCTATGTCGGCGTTGTTGTCTTGGGGGGTTTGGGGGGCGCGATACCAAAGCGAGCAAGATTGCTAGCGACTGAACTGGGCCCGGTAGAGGTATCGCAACAGCTGCGAGATCTGCTGTGGGATACTCGGAGCCGTCTCTATAACGATGTTGCCTTTGTGCTGATGCTGGTATTGATCTACCTCATGGTATTCAAGCCCTGATATCGAGACCAGCTCCCGTGAGGTTGGAGGGGATGGCGGCCCCGGGTGGCGATATTGCGAGGGTTGCTCGCGTCGCTGATGATGGGAATACGCGGGAGACGCTTGTCGCCAGTAGGGTTTTAGTGAGGTTGTGTGTGCAAACGAAGAGGAGATTGTGGTGAGTGACGAGACGATTCGACTAGGTGCGACAGGGTTGAAGGTCTCCAGGCTGTGCCTTGGGACGATGACGTTTGGCCTGCAAAGTGACGAGGAGGAGGCCATCAAGATTTTGGATCGAGCCTTCGAAGGTGGTATCTATTTCATTGATACTGCGGATGTCTACCCGCTCGGTGGCGGGGTGCGTTTGGCGGGAACCACAGAAGAGATCGTCGGACGTTGGCTCAAAGGGAAGCGCGATAAGGTGATCCTGGCGACAAAGTGTTTTGGAGCAATGGCGAAGGAGCCTTTCCATCAGGGCAACTCGCGCAAGCACATCTTTGATGCGGTGGATGCATCGTTAAAGCGACTCGGCACTGATTACCTCGATCTCTACCAGTTGCATCGCTACGATCCAGAGACTCCTATCGAAGAGTCGTTAGGGGCCTTAGATGACCTGGTGCGTCTTGGTAAAGTTCGCTATGTAGGGTGTTCAAACTTCCCTGCATTTCGGTTGGCGAAGGCAAATGCAGTGGCCGACGGGAGGGGTCTCGCGAGATTCTCTTCGGTCCAACCCCGCTACAACTTGTTGTACCGCATCATCGAACGAGATCTTGTGGAGCTAGCGGTCGAGGAGGGAATTGGTGTCATCCCCTACAATCCGATCGCCGGTGGGCTGCTCTCCGGGAAGCACCGCTCTATCGACACGCCGACCGAGGGGACACGCTTTAACTCGACACCGGCGAGCGAACTCTACCGAGAGCGATACTGGCACGAGGAGATGTTCGCCACGGTAGCAAAGCTCCAGGCCATAGCGGCCCGCGAAGACGTTAGCCTCGTGACACTTTCCGTTGCCTGGGTTATGCGCCAGAAGGGGATCACATCACCGATCATCGGCGCCTCGAAGGTCGAGCAACTCACTGATTCCATGGCGGCATTGGAGTATCAGCTCTCGGATGCAGTAGACGTAGAGTTGAAGGCACTCACTGACCAATACCTGGCTGGACCCTCACTGGTCTGAGATCGGGTTGGATCAAAGTTTTAGCGGTGAGGTCAGGCTGGACTAGAATGCCCTCAAGCGCGGTGCGGAGGTAACCATGGGTGAAATAGGTAAGGTCGTAGGACTCGTGTTGGTTCTGGCGGCGATAGCAGGCCTGGTGGTGAGCTTTGTGGTGTGGCGCAAGCGACGGCAGCCGACCGGTCTGATGATCCTTCGATCTGCGTTGCCAGATCGAGAGCGCCAACGGGTGGCCTATGCGCATCTTCGAGCGGGCACCCTCCCCGACGATCCAGAGCTCGCCGAGGTCGTCAGAGAGGTCGCCCAAGCGACGGTAAGTCAATGGGATCCGACATTGATCTATGGGACCGTCCTTGTACTGCTCGCGGGCGAGTACCTGATGAAGCCAGATAGTATCTTGATCCTCTTTGGTTTAGGCTATTTGCTCCTCGTAGCGTGGGGTGTGCGCTCACGTCGTCAGATGCGAGATCGGGCGCGACTGATCTTGGCCAACACCGGGCAGTGATCGTCGCGTACGGATACTGCCGCCTGAATTGATGCGTTCTCGGCCAACGGGATGGCCAGGTACTGATCCCTCCGTGTCGGTCCTTTGCTTCTTCTCTTCCTGCACCGTTCCGTAGTACCCTGCAAGTCGCGTACGCGAGTCACAGGCGATGAGCAGTGTTTGACGTGCTGATCCACTGTGAGCTCAGTCGCGCACGGTTCCAGATGCGAGCAGATACACACGGATTGCAAGCGCGCTGTGGCGTGTGGTCGAATTCTCGCAGGGTTCGCACGCCTCACGAGTGGCGTGGAGATCGTCGCCTGTGATGAAGTCAGTGCGCCAACCGAGGAGTTGTTAGCGAAGGATCATCGATGAACCTCGTCTAGCTAAACTGAAGGTACGGCGGTCCGGACGCCAAACCCATAAGGGTAGCGCAATAGAGCAATAGAAGCATCGAGCAATAGAAGCATCGAGCAATAGAAGAAGAGAACTGCAGGGAAAGACAAGAAGAGAGGAGCAGAGCATGACCAAGACATGGCAGGTGGCCCTGGATGAGGCGCGTGACAATCTTCGATCGGCGATGATGGATCTACGCGGGGTGCGTGAGGATCTTCGCGAGGCAGCACTCAACGGTGGCGAGGCTGCCATCTTTGGACTTGAGGGATGGTTACTGCAATCATCCATCGTCCCCACGACCCCCTTCTTGGATCCAGAGATTTTTCCCTGGACGAAGACTCTGGAGGATGGGTGGAAAGAGATACGTGAAGAGCTCGATACGATGTTAGACCACAGGGAAGACCTGCCCAACTTTCAGGAGATTTCTCGCGATGTCGCTTCGATCTCTGATGATGATCAATGGAAGACTGTCTTCTTCATGGGGTACGGTTATCGGTCGCAGGCAAATTGGGAGCGTTGCCCAAAGACGGCAGCGCTCCTCGAACAAGTCCCTGGCCTGACGACCGCTTTTTACTCGATACTGAGTCCTGGCAAGCACCTCCCCCCTCATCGTGGGCCCTATCGAGGTGTGTTGCGTTACCATCTTGGGCTGAGAATCCCAGAGCCAGCGGAGCTCTGTGGTATCGAAGTTGGCGGTGAGACTCGCCACTGGGAAGAGGGGAAGAGTCTACTTTTTGATGATGGCTATCAGCATAGCGCCTGGAACGATGCAACGGAGCTGCGAGCAGTGCTTTTTCTCGATGTCGTCCGGCCCATGTCTGGAGCTGCCAAGGTGGTAAACGATGCGTTGTTAAAGGTGATCGCCTTGTCACCGTTTCTTCGCGACGCAAAGAAGCGACATGAGGCATGGGAGCGGCGTTTCGAGGGAAGTATCCGGCAATAGCATCGGTCGCAAGTCACGCTAGGTTCGTGGTCGCTCGATGCACCGAGTCTTGACAGGGCGGAGCGCTCGGCCTAGGATGGCAGGCAGTCGTTGTTGACTGCTAGACGTGGCGTTTGATGAATGAGAGCCCGACAGCACGTGCTGTCGGGCTTGTCGTTTTTTGGGCACGGTGTTGCTGGGCATTGCGGAGGTTGGAGGGAACGGACATGAGGGTAGTCGTCATCGGAGCGGGGGCAACGGGGCTCGGTGTTGCATGGGATCTCACCCTGCGTGGGATTGAGGTGATTGTCCTGGAGGCACAGGAGGTTGGTGCTGGGACCTCCGGGCGTTTCCATGGCCTCCTTCACAGCGGAGGCCGCTATCTGGTCACCGACCCATCGGCAGCCAAGGAGTGCTATCAGGAGAATATGTTGTTGCGTGACATCGCCAGCGAGGCCGTCGTTGTGACCGGAGGGTACTTTGTCAAAAAGTACGGCGATGACGATGTTTTCGAGAGTGATTGGCTGAATCAGGCTGAGAAGTTAGGCGTACCGGTGCATCCAGTGTCAGTTGGTGACCTGCGGAGGGAGATGGAGATGCTGACCGAGCAGATTGAGCGGTCCTACTGGGTCCCTGATGGTGTGCTCGAGGGATTCAAGATGCTCGCGATGTTGGTGCAAGCGATCCAGTCGCGCGGGTCGCAGCTCTTGGAGCACACGAAGGCGACCGGGTTACGCCTTGAGGGTGATCGTGTAAGTGGTGTCGAGGTGGAAGAGCGCTCAGGAGGCACTCGGGTCATCGATTGCGATGCGGTCGTCAACACCGCCGGTCCGTGGGCGGGTTTGGTGGCTCGTGATTGGGGACTCGATATCAAAGTCCAGCCGTCGTATGGATTGATGTTGATTTTTGCGAACCGACGGCTCGATAAGGTCGTCAATCGGCTGAAATCCCCTAGTGATGGTGACATCTTCGTCCCCCACCAGGAGGTGGTGATTCTTGGCACTACGGATGTTGCCCAGCCGTCCCCCGAGGCTCCCCTGCCACGACGAAGTGAGGCTGTCAGGCTGATGGAACTTGGAACTGAGCTCATACCAGATCTCGGCTCCTGGAGAGTGTTGCGTGGTTTCAACGGGGTGAGGCCGCTGTATGAACCCTCGGGGATTACCGGAGACTCGCGGACGGTGTCACGGGATTTTGCGGTACTCGATCATAGCGAACAAGATGGCCTGCTTGGAGCCTTCTCTGTACTAGGTGGCAAGTGGACCACTTTTCGCTTGATGGGGGAGACGCTTGGGAACCAACTCGCTAAGACCCTCAATGTCGACTCCCCAGGTCGGAGTCGCGAGATAGCGATCGATGCCAGGGCCACACGGCCTGTGACGGGTGCCGTTGGTGATCGCGGTGCTCTGCTGTGCGAATGCGAACAGGTCTACGAGGCAGATATTGAACAGACAGCGAGTTCAGCCATGCAGCGACGCTTTGGTACTTGGTTCTCTATGGGGCCATGTCAGGGCACGTTCTGTGCACATCGGGTCTTGGGAAGAGGATCGGAGGAGAGCTTTACTCAGGAGCTCACCACGCTGCGCCGCGAGCGCGAGCACGGTCTTGTGGCCGTTGGTTGGGGAGCAAACGCACGGTTGATAGCACTGGAGCAGTCGATTGCGGCCCAATCTCTCGGGGAGGAGCTATGAGCACCCCCAAGACCGCTCTTGTCGTAGGTCGGGGTCCGGCTGGACTGCTGAGTGCCAGTTACCTTGTTCAGCGGGGGTATCAGGTAAGCGTTCTTGCCGAGGCGGACGGTTCTCTAGCGATGTGGCCGGGCGATTTTAGCTTTGGCAGAGATGCCGAGGCTTTTCGAAGTTTCCCAATTGAACGGTCGTTGACCGAGTGGTTGCAGTCCTTTGATGAACTCGTGACACTCTATCAATCCTTTGGAGTCACGCTTCGATTGCCCCAACGCGAAGCGATTGCGCATACCATCACGGCCACTGGCAACCTCCGCCCAACCTTTGCTACGCCAGATTGGCAGTACGCGTCAACAGAGCCAGAGCCGCTGGTCGTTGTGGGGTTCGATGGTCTCGCGGACTCGATCGTCGAAGCGCAAGTAGCTACCTACCGGCGACAGAGTGGCCAGGAGGCCTTTGGCGTGCGCCTGTCTCGACCCCCGGGTTGGGATGCGAGTTGGGGGGCTCTCCGATTCGCCGTGTACCTCGATAGTGATGTGGGTACCGACTGGTTGGTGAAGAGTTCGCAGACGGCGCTCGAGAGTGCGCCGCCAGACATTCCGGTAGTGCTTCCCCAAATCATCGGCTTGGAGCGCACGACCAACCTGTTAGCTCGGCTGTCGGACGTATGTGGCCGTAGCGTGGGCGAGTTTCCGCTGTTATCGCCGAGCGTTGGCGGTATCAGGATCAAGGAACGCTGGGAGCGTCAGCTGCGACGTCAAGGAGTCCGGTTCGTGAGCGGTAGAGTTCAAGAGATTTTGCCCACACCGCGAGCCGTCATGGCCGACGGGAGATGTTTTGCGGCGGACCTTCTCTTGCTTGCCCATGGTGGGGTGCTTGGTGGTGGCATGCGTGTTGCCATCGATGGCGTGATCGTTGACGAGCTGGTCAATAGGGAGATAGGTAGAATGGACCGACTCGAGGCGCTAAATGAACTCGGTCACCAGAATGCCGATTGTCTCGGAGGCGGGCGAGTACTTGCCGTCGGGAGAGCAATCGGTGGATGGAATCCCAACCGCGATCATAACGGTGGGGCGATGCTGCTTGCGACGGTGCATGCGGCACTTGAGCTCAGTGAGGAGATTGATCAGTGAAGAGATTCGAATACGAGGATGCCTGCATCAAGTGCTCCCTCTGTGTCACCGCCTGTCCGGTCTATCGGGTCGATCCACAGTTCCCTGGTCCAAAGGCACTTGGCCCTGACTGGTATCGACGCCATCAGGCCGGAGAGGTCACGGCTATGGAGCACGTGAGCGACTGCACCTTCTGCCAGCTCTGCGAAAACGCTTGTCCCGTGGATGTGCCAATCGCCCATCTCATCGCAGAGCATAAACACTTCGCATCCGAATCGCCGCGGCTTGCGCTACGCGACTATCTCTTAACCCATCCCCAGTGGTTGGCGATGGCTCCGTCCCTCGTCAAGGTCCCAAAACAACTCGGCATACCGCTTGGCATCAGTGCATCGACGCAGTGGCCAGTCCCCTCACCCATCCAGCGCGCCAATCGCCATCGGTATCGGCTCCGCCGACAACAGGCTTCACCCATGCCCCAGGTCGGGATCTTCGTGGATTGCTTTACCCGAGGGTTTGACTCAGAGACGTTCGCCGCCGCCAGTGCCGTCCTTAGAGAACTCGGCTATGCGACGGTGGCGCTGCCTGTTACGAGCCATTGCTGTGGCGCGGCCGCCTATGCATCGGGTCTGCTCAGAGAGGCTGAGCGCAGCGCCCGTCGGACGTATCGCGCAATCCGGAGGGTGTCCGCAGGGCTCGAAGCTGTGGTGACCTTAAATGCGACCTGTGACGATACGCTGCGCGTGGAGTGGCCACGGTATTTTGGATTGGAGCTTGTCACGCCCATCGTACCTTTTGTGGATTTTGTGCTCGACAAGGCGAGTCCTGGCTTTTTTGAGCAGTTGCGGCGAGGATCTGGCGACGAAGTGGTCTACACACACGCAACCTGTCGGTCAAAGGTTGCCCGTGGCGAGGGGTCGCTCTTTGCTCTTATGGAGCGCGCCAGCGACCGCGCGCCAGAGATCCTCGCGATCAGCTGTTGTGGTGCCGCTGGTTCGTACGCCTTCAAGGCTGAACACACGAAGGTGGCAAGAGCTCTGGGCGGACATGCGACAGAGGTGATGGGTGCACCGGGTGTCATCCTTACCGATAGTGGCACCTGTGCGATCCATCTCCAGGAGCTCACAGGGTCCGAGACTCTCCATCCAGCGCGTTGGCTGCAGGCTCAGCTTCAGCGCCAGGCGGTGAAGCAGTGATACCGGGCAGTGGGTCGATACAAGCGGAGGAGATCCCCAAGGTGATCTTCGCGGCGCGAGAACCAGCGGACGTCCTGGTCATGTTGGCTGATGTGGAACCGAGTTGGGTCTTCTTGCTTGGCGGGAGTGCCGGCGAGGTGCTGGGCGCCTCGAAGTTACTGAGTGACCGCGGTTTTTCGGTCTATATCCACATTGACATGCTGCACGGGATCACCAACGACAGTGAAGGCATACGTCTACTAGCGAGCTTCGGTCGTCCAACCGGCATCATCACCACCCATCCGTCAACGGTGAACGCGGCGAAGAAGGTGGGACTGTTGACGATCGAGCGGATCTTTCTTCTCGATAGCTCCTCCGTTGAATCGGGACTGCGTAACGTCGTCAGGACCAAACCGGATGCGGTCGAGGTGCTGCCTGGTGTGCTGCCAGAGCAGATCACCAAGGTGGCCGATAGTATCGATGTCCCTCTCATCGCAGGTGGTCTGATCACCCATATCGATCAAGTGAAGGCGGCGCTGAAGGCTGGCGCCCTTGGTGTGTCGACAAGTTCTGGGCTGTTGTTGAGCCAAGTCCAGGAGCTAAGTTAGACCGGAGCTAAGTTAGACCGGAACCATGTTTGGCGGGGTGAATTGGCTGGCGGGGTGGATTGAGTCAATCTGTGGAAGGAAGAACAATGGCAGCAAGAACTTTTCGTGTGATCGATCCATCGGGGCTCCATGCGCGTCCCGCTGCGCAGCTGGTGAAGGCGATGCATGCTGCCGGAGCGCAAGGGACGTTAAGCAAAGGCGACCGGGTCGCTGATGTGGGCAGCATCCTCGAAATTCTCGGACTCGGTATCGACAACGGCGATGTGATCGTCCTTGATGTGAACCAGGAGGCGGAGTCGGTCTTTGCGAGTCTTGAACACCTTCTAGAACCATTGACCGATGATACTCCTCGTTAGAACGCAGAATTAGAGCTCTTTTAAAGTTAGAAATAATCAGATTGAATGAGGCGGACAACCTCATACTGATTACTCATAGAGAGAACGAGTGCTGAGGTCGAATGCTGCTTGATGTTGGAGTGCTAGCAGGCGCTTTGCTCTTTTCCGACGGCGACAGCGAGGCAATGGGTGGTAACCGTCGGCGAGCTTAGCTAGTTGCTGATGGTGGAAGAAAGGTGGTATTAATTTTGGGTTTCGCGTGCATCGTCGTGGCAAATGGTGTACCATCGAGAGTGGGTGAGAGAAACTGAGAACCCAAGTCCGTTACCCGGGCTTGGGTTTTTTGCTGTTTTCGCTCATTCTTGACTCGATGAGAAGGAGTAGGGTGTATGGCTACGAAAGTGGGCTATGGTAAGACCGGCTGGCGCGCAACGGCGTGGGGCGAGCTGCTCTCGGAGTACTTAGGTACCCTGGTGTTACTTGCTTTTGGTACAGGGTCGGTGGCGGTGGCGGTCGTTGGTCTGACCATGTCTGGCCGTACGGTAGTGATTTTCCAGGGTGCTGGCGGTTGGATGCTGATCGGCTAGGGCTGGGCAATCGCGGTCGTCATGGGCGTGTATGTCGCCGGTGGTATCTCAGGTGCGCACCTCAATCCAGCGGTCACGTTTGCGCAGGCTATCAAGGGGAACCTTCCTTGGAAGAAGGTAGTACCGTATTGGATAGCCCAGGTCCTTGGGGCTTTTAGCGGCGCCTTGATCGTCTATGCAGATTACTACAAGGCGATCGACCAGTACAACTTGGTGCATCATGTCGTCTCACGGAGTTCGAGTGGCGGGTTGACGACCTTCTCCATCTTTGCCACCTTCCCAGCCTCCTACTTCCATGGCAGCTGGGTGGGGCCGTTGGTCGACCAGGTTATCGGCACCGCCTTTCTCTTGCTCTTTATTCTCGCCATCAACGATGCCAAGAACATGGCGCCGATCTCGAACCTTGGACCCTTTATCGTCGGGTTAGCAGTGTTGGCAATCGGTCTTTCCTTTGGTACCGATGCGGGCTATGCGATTAATCCAGCGCGTGACTTTGGGCCTCGTCTGATGACATGGCTTTTTGGTTGGGGTAAGAACGCCTTCCCGGGCCCGGGGCAGGGAGGTTATTGGTGGATACCTATTCTCGGCCCACTCGTTGGGGCGGCGATTGCAGTAGGTATTTATAAGGTTTTCATTGAATTGACTCTCGACTATCGGGCGAAGCACCCCGACGAGGTGACAGCGACTGCAGAAGATAATGAGATAGAAGAAGGGATGGTAACCAGTGACTAAGTATCTACTCGCTCTTGACCAGGGCACGACGTCATCAAGGGCAATCTTGTTTAATGATGCTGGCTTGCCGGTGGCCGTTGGCCAACAGGAGTTTCGCCAGATTTATCCGCAGCCCGGTTGGGTGGAGCACGATCCGGAGGAGATTTGGCAATCGGAGTGGCAGGCCATTCAGAGTTGCATTAAGTCCTCGGGGGTCAACGTCGCCGACATCGCAGCCCTTGGCATCACCAACCAACGTGAGACGACGGTGGTCTGGAACCGGCAGACGGGGCAGGCGGTCTACAACGCTATCGTCTGGCAGTGTCGGCGTACGGCCGGAATGTGTGATCGGCTGCGGGAGGCAGGCCACACTGACATGGTGCGAGCTAAGACAGGGTTGGTCATCGACGCGTACTTCTCGGGGACGAAGGTGGCCTGGATCCTCGAGAACGTTCCCGGCGCTCGCGAGCTCGCCGAGAAGGGTGATCTCGTCTTTGGAACCATCGACTCCTGGCTGATCAACAAGCTGACTCACCAAAAGCTCCACGTCACGGACTATTCCAATGCCTCGCGTACCATGATCTACAACATCGGTGAGCTCGATTGGGATGACGAGTTGTTGGGGCTGTTAGGGATTCCGCGCTCCATGTGCCCGACCGTTGTTGACTCCTCGGGTGTCGTTGGCGAGGTCGATGAGAGCTGGTTGGGGCGCAGGATTCCGATTGCTGGGATCGCTGGTGATCAGCAAGCTGCATTGTTTGGGCAGGGGTGCTATACGCCTGGGACTGCGAAGAACACCTACGGTACCGGTTCCTTCCTCCTCATGAATACGGGCGAGGTCCCCGTCTCCTCGGAGAATGGACTGGTCACGACGCTGGCTTGGGGTATCGATCACAAGGTGACCTACGCGCTTGAGGGTTCGATCTTTATCACCGGAGCCGTTGTCCAATGGCTCCGTGATGAACTGGGGTTGATCAAGACCGCTGAGGAGACAGAGGCGCTAGCACTTTCCGTGCCTGACACCGGTGGGGTGTATCTCGTACCCGCCTTCGTCGGTCTTGGGGCGCCCTGGTGGGATAGTTACGCACGCGGAACGATCGTTGGACTGACAAGAGGATCGAATCGCGCCCATATCGCCAGAGCTGCGCTGGAGTCGATCGCCTACCAGTCGCGTGATGTCTTGGAGGCGATGCGAAGCGACAGCAAGCAGGCAGTTGATGTCCTGCGGGTTGACGGAGGAGCGATCAACAATAGCTTCCTTGCGCAGTTCCAGGCCGACATTCTCGGTGTGCGTGTCGAGCGACCAAAGGTGACAGAGACGACGGCGATGGGTGCAGCCTTCTTGGCGGGGCTCGCCGTGGGTGTATGGGATGGCTTTGAGCCCTTGACCCAGGTGTGGCAACGCGATGCGCTGTTCTACCCGTCGATGGTCGCTTCGCGTCGCGATGAGCTCGTCGCCGGCTGGGTCCGTGCGGTCGAGCGGTCCAAGAGTTGGATCGAGCAGTGAGGAGTGCAAGATGAAAAAGATTATTGATGCGGTTGCGACGATCGTTGACCAGGCACTCGACGGGATGGTGGTGGCCTACCCTGAGTACCTCGTGCGGGTGCCAGGCACCTCGGTGCTTGCTCGCAAGGTCCCAAAGGCGACGGGCAAGGTCGGTCTCGTCTCAGGGGGCGGTTCGGGCCATGAGCCCGCTCACGGTGGTTACGTCGGCTATGGTATGCTTGACGCGGCGGTGGCGGGGGAGGTCTTTACCTCCCCCACCCCGGACCAGGTCTACGCAGGTATCAAGGCCGCCGACCATGGCGTTGGTGTCCTCCTTGTGGTGAAGAACTACACCGGCGATGTGATGAACTTTGATATCGCTCGCGAACTCGCCGATGCCGACTCCATTGCGACAGAGGTCGTGTTGGTTAACGATGACATAGCGGTGCAGGATTCGCTCTACACCACCGGGCGTCGCGGGATCGCGGGAACGGTTTTGGTCCATAAGATCGCAGGTGCAGCTGCTGAAGAGGGTGCGGATCTGGCAACAGTGAAGGCGGTAGGTGATGAGGTGGTCGACAACGTCGCCTCGATGGGTTTCGCGCTGACCTCGTGTACGGTCCCAGCGAATGGCAAACCGACTTTTGAACTCGGGGAGAACGAGATCGAGATGGGTGTCGGGATCCATGGCGAGCCCGGTATTGAGCGCATTCCAATGATGAGTGCTGGGGAGCTCACTGCCTTCCTCTATGGTCGCCTTGTGGAGGAGCTCGGGCTGGTCGCCGGTGAGCGCGTCGCTGCTCTGGTCAACTCCATGGGGGCCACCCCCGGTATCGAGTTGGCCATCATGACCGGGCATCTCGCACAGCTCGTGGAGGGTTCCCAACTCTCTCTCGAGCGGGTCCTGATGGGGGAGTTCATGACCTCATTGGAGATGGCAGGAGCCTCGCTCACGCTGCTGCGTCTTGACGATACACGGGCGAGACGGTTAGGAGCGACCTGTGATACCCCAGCACTGAGAGTCGTGACGCACTAGTATGACCTCTGTGAAGCAGGAGGCCTTTCGCCAGCTCTGGCAGCGATTTGGTGAACTGATCCATGCCAACAGAGCGCTGCTCAATGAGCTCGATGCGGCCATCGGCGACGCTGACCATGGCTCCAACATGGATCGCGGGTTGACCAAGGCCGTCGAGGTGCTCAACGCTGCCCCCGAGGGTAGTCTGCGCGCTGATGCGAAGGCCATTGGCATGACACTCATGAGCACGGTCGGAGGGGCATCAGGAGCGCTCTGGGGATCAGGAATGTTGAAGTTTGCCGCGGCGTTGCCTGATGCCCCTGAGGTCAACTGGGCCGATTTTGTGGGTGCCCTTGGCGCCTTTGTCGAGGCACTCCAACAACGCGGGAAGGCGGTCGTGGGAGACAAAACCATGATGGATGTATTCCTCCCTGCCCTCGCTGAACTCCAGGCCACAGGATCCGATGGAGAGCCGGTGAGCTCCCTGGTCGTTGTGCTCGCCCAGCAGGCCAGAGCGTGGTCGGATGCCACATTGGATTTGGTGGCCAAACGTGGCCGTGCAGCCTATCTTGGCGAGCGCAGCGTCGGTCACATCGACCCAGGTTCCGTTTCCGCCGCCCTCTGGTTTGAGGCACTCGCTCGGGTCATGGGGCCGCAATGACGATGTCCACCGGGCTGATCATCGTCTCTCACTCCAAGCGCCTTGCCCTCGGCGTGGTCGACGTGGTTCGGGCCCTGGCCGGCGATGAACTGGCGATGGTTGCCGTTGGAGGCGAGGAGGCACCCGGGTCTGGGGGGCTCGGGGTGAACGCAGCGATGGTCCTCGCGGGACTCTCGGAGCTAGGCGGAGTCGACACGATTGGCATGATCGGCGACGTTGGCTCCTCCTTCCTGGCGACGAGTGCCGCGATTGAGCTGGAGGGACTTGAGGAGCGGGTACACATGATTGACTGTCCGATGGTCGAAGGCGCCATCGCGTGTGCGATGACGCTATCGATGGGTGGTTCCCTTGATGATGGTATCACGGCGGCGGAACACGCATGGGAGGTTCGTAAGGTTGGATCCTGAGGGCACAGCTTCGGCCGAGACGGAGGACGCTCGTGCGGCTCCTCCAGACGAGCGTGTCTGGGAGGGCTTTGGGATCGGGACCGATACGGTGGTAGGACGGGTGCGACACCGTCAGGGATCAGCGACGCCACCCGAGGATCATGGGGCGGCGGGAAGTACCCAAGGTGAAGTTCGTGGCCGTGGTGCCGGTGCACAGGCGCACGAATTCCCCAGTCGCGAGGAGCTTCGCCATCACCTGGAGGCGGAACTGACCAAGGCGGCAGGGGAACTTGAAGGTTTGGCCGAGGGCGCACCTCCCCAGGTCGGTGCGATCCTGGAGGCCCAAGCCATGATGGCCCAAGATCCGACGCTCGTCGATCGCTTGTTGGCACCGTTGCTGTCAACCGAGCAGGCGGATCGTCCTAGCGACGTGGCCTCGATCTCCATCGATCGGCGAGCATTAGAGGCCGCGTTCGAGACGGTTGCCGCTGAGCTGCGCACCGTAGGTGGATACATCGGCGAACGAGCTGACGATATCACCGAGATCGGTATACGGGTCGGCGACCAGCTCTTTGGGCGAGCTGAGTACTCCTGGCGATTCGATGATGATAGCATCCTGGTCCTTGAGCAACTGAGTGCGGCTGAGGCGGCGAAACTCGACCCAACGGCGTTGCGTGGTGTGATCGTGGCAACTGGAGGGCCCACGGGGCATGCGGCGCTCATCCTCCGTTCCCTTGACATTGCAGCCGTCGTCGGTTGTCGAGGAGCATCTGAACTCCCCGAGGGTTCCATGGTCCTACTCAATCCCCTCACTGGCCAGGTCTCGTTGGCCAGTGCGACCTCCGGGCATCTTGAGCGCGTGACCGAAGGGTTCACGCCTCGGCGTGATCGGCGACGAAGCCACCGTTCGGTGTTGGCGACGGGTGCGGTGCACCTTCTCGCCAATGTCGGATCACCAGGAGACGCAGTTGAGGCGCATGGGCGGGGGGCCGACGGCATCGGTCTCGTACGCACCGAGTTCTTATTTGAGGGGCAGGCACAGGAGCCAAGCGTTGACCAGCAGGTCGATGTCTATCGATCCATTCTTGATCCATTTGTCCACTCACAGAAGCCTGTCATCTTCCGCACGCTTGATGCAGGTTCCGACAAACCCTTACCCTTTATCAGGCTGCCTCGGGAGGACAACCCCGCGCTTGGGGTGCGGGGTTTTCGTCTCGTCGCCCAGGCTCCAGGGGTGCTCGAACGACAGTTGGAGGCTCTGGCGCAGGCACAGGAGTTGGTGCCAGGTGTCGAGGTGCGGGTGATGGCGCCTATGGTGAGTTCACCTGCTGAGGTGCGCTCTTTTGTGGGGATGGCGCGCTCTGCTGGCCTGGGCACCGTGGGGGTCATGATCGAAGTCCCGGCGCTCGCTTTGGGTTTTGTCCGGGTCGCGCCGTTGGTAGATTTCGCCTCAATCGGGACCAATGACTTGCTCCAATATCTGATGGGGGCCGATCGCAATGGACCCGCACTGGGCGCGCTCCTCGATCCCTGGAATCCGGTCGCGCTTGGTCTTATCGAGTCGGTGGCGCGTGCAGGGACGCGGGCGCAGGTCGGTATCTCGGTGTGTGGCGAGGCGGCGAGTGATCCGTTGCTCGCCATCGTCTTGGCCGGTCTTGGTGTCTCGAGCCTCTCAATGACGCCAGTAGCGCTGGCTGGGGTGCGAGCGGTGCTGGATGGCCTCTCGATGACGCGGGCGCGGGCGCTTGCCCGTCGGGCGCTCTCGCAGGAGGATGCCAGTAGGGCTCGAAGAACGATCGTCGACGCCCAGTAGGGCTGCATCGCGCCCCGAGAGGTGCGAGGTGACCCGGGCCGCTCAGACGAAGACACCCATCCCGCTCACTGATCTGAGGCGCGTTCGAGTTCGAACCACGCAGCTTCCGGGGTTGCTTGCCCGACGGGATAGGAGCGCGAACCTGGTGCACTTCGCGTGTCTCAAGAGCTACGCACACGGGTAGAGCGTGCACCTCGTCGGGTATCGGCAGTATAGTTGCATTGCACAAGGGATTGGAGCTCGGGTGGTGGGAGCCGTCGAACCTTGTCGCGTCTCACCATTCCACGTTCACTAGGAGCCGTGGATTCGTGGTCACGATGGTCTCTCCCCCTAGCCGGGGATAGCTGGTGGTGAGGGTATGTGAGAGAAGGAGGGAGACGATGATGTCGGCGGAGCTTGGACCTCACCTACGGTCACCGTTGAACCAGAAAGGACGGCCAGCAGCTGTAGCGGTGCAGGGTCTCGTCAAGCGCTATGGATCATTGGAGGCGGTGAGAGGCATTGATTTCGAGGTGGCCGGGGGAGAGATCTTTGGATTCCTCGGCCCCAACGGCGCGGGCAAGTCGACCACCATCAAGATTCTCTGTACGCTTGCTCAACCGACGGAGGGTGCCGCACAAGTGGCAGGATACGATGTGGTGCGAGCGAGGGAATTGGTCCGACGCAACATCGGTCTGGTCTTTCAGGATACGACGCTCGACACCTATCTGACCGCTGAACAGAACCTCCGCTTTCATGCGGAGCTCTATGCAGTGCCTAAGCAGTATGTCGAGTCACGCCTGCAACGGGTGCTCGAGATGGTTGGACTCTGGGAACGTCGTGGGAGCCTCGTCAGTACCTACTCAGGAGGTATGCAGCGTCACCTCGAGATCGCTCGTGGTCTGTTGCATGCGCCTAAGGTCCTCTTTCTTGACGAACCCACCGTCGGCCTGGATCCCCAGACGCGCTCTTCGATCTGGGAGTACATCATCGAACTCAAGCAGCGAGAGGATATCACCATCTTCTTGACGACGCACTATATGGATGAGGCGGAGAATTGTGATCGGATTGCGATCATTGACCACGGCCAAATCCAGGCGAGCGATACTCCCGAGGAACTGAAGGCAAGTGTTGGCAAGGACCGAGTACAGATTGCAACCGCGGATGATGTCGCTGCAATCGCGGCACTCGCATCGCGATTCGGAGTCGATGCAGGGATGCATGACGGGTTGGTCACCTTTTCCGTCGCCGCTGGCGAGGAGTTCGTTCCTCGACTCTTTAGTGAGCTCGGCGTCGGGATTCGTTCGGTCAGCGTCGCCCGTCCCTCTCTTGACGATGCCTTCATGTCGTACACCGGTCGGACTATCAGGGATACAGAGGCGACAAGCAGCGATTCGATGCGGGCGTTTCGACAGCGTTTTCGAGGGAGGTAGCGGTGCAACCTTCAACAGTGACAACAGGCGAGGTGGCGGCGATTCGTGTTGCGGTTCCGGCGGGTGGACTCAGTCAAGATCTTCGAGCAATCAGTATCGTGTGGCGCCGCGAGTTGATTCGCTTCTGGAGGGACAAACTCAGGATGGTGACCTCGTTGATCCAACCGATCCTCTTCCTTTTTGTACTGGGCACGGGACTCTCCGCCCTTGCCAAGCACGGGATGCCCCTGGAGTCAATCTTCGCACTTTTCTCTATCCAGGCGTCTTGGCGATGTCTGCCCTCTTTACCGCCCTCTTCTCGGCGGGCTCTATCGTGTGGGATCGAGAGTTTGGTTTCCTCCGGGAAATGCTGGTCGCACCGGTGAACCGTGGTGCGATCGTGTTCGGTAAGTGCCTTGGCGGGACCACAGTAGCGACGCTCCAGGGACTCGTTATTTTGATCCTCGCGGGATTCGCTGGGGTGCCCTATCGTCCGACGCTCCTACTGGCACTCATCGGAGAGCTCCTGTTACTCTCCTTCACTCTCACCGCCTTTGGCGTAATGATGGCGGCACGGATCCAGCAGTTCCAAGCCTTTATGGCGGTGACACAGATGTTAGTGATGCCACTGTTCTTCCTCTCCGGTGCGCTTTATCCGCTCGGCGGTCTACCGACATGGCTGACGGTGTTGACCAGGATCGATCCGCTGACCTCTATCGTAGGCCCGATGCGCAGTGTGGTTTTTAACTCCCTCAACATGGGCCAAGCGGCGCGCCACTTCCTGAGTCCAGGCGTCACCTGGGATGGATGGTTGGTACCGGTTGGGCTCTCGCTGGCGATTGTGGCCGTGATGGGGGTGGCAATGACACTCATCGGGGTCGTTGAGTTTCGAAAAAATGATTAGCCGCGTGGACTGGGATTGTTGCTCGTTGCGAGGATGTCACGGGTGTGTGCGAGGAGCTCTAGTACGTAGCCAAAGAAGAGCAGGATCCCTGCGACAACCGCCGTCGCGAAGATCTCTCCGCCTAACGTGAGCATGACGACCCAGGGCGAGGGATGGAGGGTTGCACTCGCCGCGGCGAACAGACTGATGCTGACGATGATGACGAGGACACCGAGGATGACGATCGGAATGGTAGCGTATTTGAAGAACTCAGCAAGGTCGAGTGGGCCAATGCGGTCGAACAAGGTTGGAGACGGGTCCGATTCGCTTGGAGCAGGCGTCGTTGCTACGCCCGCTCGGCGCTTGGCATACTCTCGCGGTGTCTGATCGCGGAAGACACCGAGGAGAAGGTCTTTGGCCTGTACCTGGCGATCTGAGCGATCTTCAATGTCAATCTCCAGGTAGATCTCGGCGGCGTCTTCACCGACCGGGAGGACCGTGATGCGGTACGGCAGTTGGGCGGAGGAGAGCCCGGTCTTGAGGCTACGACCCTCTATTCTTAGTTCCCCACGGTCTATCGCGAACGGATCGGTGTAGGAGTAGGCGACCTCGATGACGGCATCAAAGATGGTGTCAGCGCTATCGGGTGCCGGTATAGTTGTCGAGATGGTCTCCATCTCTATCAGGCTATCACTGCGGATTGAACAAAACGCTACATATCGTAGAGATAAAGTCGTAGAGATAAAGTCGTCGAGATAAAGCCGTAGAGATAAAGCCGTAGAGATAAAGCCCAAGCGATACAACAGTTGAGTACCAGGTTGGCAAGAGGAACACAACAAGGTTGTCGTTGGTCGGTAAACGCACCTGGTTTGCCATCGAGCAGATGAGCGGATGCCAGGTGCCGGTTTGTACGTGCCGATTTCGTGCAAGGGTGCTGATAGCTTGGAACGATGAGGCGCCGGTGGCAGACTTGGCAGATGAGGTTCGGCGTCGTCGCGTTGTGTTCGACTCTCGCGATCTGGGCGCAGCCTTGCCTGCACGATCAGACACTGGCGAGATCAGTAAGGACCTCATACCCTGCGGTGGCGTTCGTCGACCGTGGGTATTTGCGACCCTCAACTGAACTGGGATCGTATCAGCAGCTCTGGTATGCGCCACTTCCACTCACTCCAATGGTGCCTGGAGGCCAAGTGCAACCCTGGAACCCACGGGGTGATGAGGGGGCTGGTGGCAGAGCCGTCTTTTCCACGACGTTGACCCCTCAGCTGGATGCTCCTCCGATTGCGATCGCATGGATTAACCAGCAGCAGGCGAGCGCGCAGATCTATGCGGGTACGACCCAACCGGGGGGTACATGGCCCTACCAGGCTCCCGTTGCACCATCGCGATATACGACCCTTTTGGCGGCCTTCGAAGGGGGATTCCAATTCACCCACGCTGGTGGTGGATTTTATCAGGGTGGCCGTTATGGTGCACCGCTGCAAAGCGGGGACGCATCCTTGGTGGAGTACGACAATGGCACTATGGCAATCGGTGCATGGGGAACCGAAATAGGCATGACCTCATCAGTCGAGGCGGTCCGCCAGAATCTGACCCTCTTGGTTGATCATGGCCAGGTTACTCCCCAGGCGAGTATTGCTCCACTTGTCAACTGGGGTTATTCACTTGGCAACCTTGTCAACACCTGGCGCAGTGGCGTTGGTGTCACTGCAAACAACAACCTCGTCTGGGTGGGAGGTCCTGGTCTTTCGCCAGCGGAGTTGGGCGCCGTGCTCGTGCACGCGGGAGCGGTCGAAGGGATGCAGCTTGATATCAATCCCGATTGGGTGAATTTTGCCACCTACAGCGACCTTGGTCCAAATGGGATTGTCGGCACCAACCTCCTCTCCGCTATGATTTTCCCTCCCGTGCACTATCTCGGCCCATTCTGGCGAGACTTCGTTGCGGTCTTCTTGCGTGGCTAACGACGAGTTGCAGTTGCCACTTCTCCCGGGCAAGCATCGACTGAACTACTGGCAAACTGGAGCGGGGGAGAAGGAGTGCCGCAGCGCAAGGGCGAGCGCGGAGAGGGCTGGCCGGGGCGCGTACTGGTTGGTTGATTCGCAATGGTCGGCCCGAGCACTCTCTCGATGTCAGGGTGTCGCGCATGAACCAAAGGTGTCCATAGGTGAGATGTTCCTGATGTGCGACGATGCCAGGCTCGATTGTGCCTGGGAGATCCACCGGGCCCCGTGATGAGGGCGAGGGAGCCAGTGGGGGAGGGAGGTGATATCGCCACCTAAGTCCACTTATCTGGAGTGCATGCAGGCTACAGCCATCTTTGGTTGGGATAAGAACGTGGTCAGCGTGGTGTTTGCCAGGGGTGATTTTGGACCGTGTGATTTTAGACCGTCTGTTCTAGTGTTGATCCCGATCCTACGACCGAGATTGCCGGTGGATCGGGTCTCGGGGGTTGATCGACTCCTAGGTGCAAGGGCTCGATGGTATCCCGTCTTGATACCGCGGTGTCGCTTGGTGAGCCTGAGATATGGTTATCGTTTGGGAGGCGCAACTGCGGCTTGGCCGGCGAAAAACGGTGCGAAAAACGGATCGTCCTCGAAGAGAGGCATCGTTTGCCGAGTTGTGTTCGCCATCAACCAGTCAACCTCGGCTTTGATGGTGCTGGCGTAGTCGCCGATCGGTTGGTAGCCGAGTTCATGGGCGCGTTTGGTGTCGAGAACAAGCGGGTAAGTGGTATCCCACGGGTGAAGGCGGCGACTAGGTGCGGTCACTGGTTGTTCCACAAACGTTACACCGAGTAGTTCACCCACGATGCTAGCGATCTCGATGCCAGAGGGTGCGTCGGGGTCCGCGATATTGACGATCTGGTTTCCTGAAAGATGAGCCAGCGCAGTTATCAGAGCTGCGATGTTACTAGCGGCGCTCGGGTGGTCGATGCCGGCGCGGTTGGGATCGTAGAGGAGGGTGAGACGTTGTTCAATGGCACGTCGCACAAAGACCCACTTCCTTGGCCGTCGTGCGTGGGCGCCGTGGATCTTGGATGGGCGTAGGATGGCGACTGATGCTCCCGAATCTAGCAGCGTCTCTTCGGCAGCGATTTTGTTTGCACCATACCCCTCCCGTGTGTTGGGTTCAAGGCCGTTGGGTCTGAGTGTTGCGCACGTCTCATCGATAGGACCCGCACAGTCGGCAGGCTTGTCGGAGTTGGAGTGGCGGCCGCGCTGATCGACATCGACGGCTTTGGAGGAGATCATGATGGTTTTGGTGATATCAGAGAGATAGGGAAGGAGCATTACGGCATCATCAGCCTGGTAGCAGAGGTAATCGATGAGGAGATCAGCACCACCCGATAGCACCCTTCGTAACTGGTGGGGATCATGTCGATTCGCGATGATGCTGATGAAATGTTCTTTGTTTGACGAAGGGGAAGTGTGGCTGGTCAAGGTGACGTCCCAGCCATTGGCCCTCAACCGCTGGCTCGCGGCATGACCAATGGCTCCAGTTCCTCCTAAGATGATGGCGCTTGGCATGGGTTTTCAGCTTAGCGAAGTGTCGAACGTGATGTTGATCGGGCACAACGTAGCCTTGCTTCATGGTCACAGTATGTCGACGGGAATGACAATTGCGAGCCTGCTCGCTCCTTAGCCGGTTGATGGTTGCAGGTGAGCGCAGTCACACAGCAACGGATCCTTCGGTACGTCGAATGCCGAGGACATCTGTGCATCTTGATCTGGGTTGGCAAAGGTGCTGTTGTCATGGGATACGAGGTTGTTGCAGACAACCCGACTGGCACCAGGTTTGTATGAACCAGCGTGTGCTTGATCCTTCATTCCTGCTGGGCGGACGACGAGACTCTAGCTGCTCGTTGACGTTGGTGGGGAGACAGCCAGTTTGCGATCGATGGGTGTTCTCGCGCTCGAGTGCTTAGCGTTGGGTCATCTGGTGCCATTTGGCCCTTGTCGATTGACCCTTCGCGAAAGCGATGGTCGCAGCCGTTATACTCCAATAGGTATGCACGATGGCGATGCTTCCACCAACACACCAGGGTCAAGGGCCGCCAAGACCGCGCTATTTGATGCATTGGCAGAGATGGCGAAGGCGATGTCCACAGGGCGGCGCATCGAAATTATTGATCTGCTGGCCCAGGGTGAACGTTCGGTTGATGCCCTCGCAGCAGAGATCGGGCAGAGTCTGGCGAACACCTCCCATCATCTTCGTTCTCTCGCTCAGGCAGGGCTCGTTCTTTCCCGAAGAGAGGGGACCTACGTCTATTATCGTTTGGCCAGCGTCGAGGTAGAGGAGCTATGGTTGGCCCTTCGTAGGACCGCCGAAGCCCGACTCGCAGACTTGCCACGTCTCATCACCGCCTATGTCGGGCCATCCGACGATTCTCAGGTTGTGGAGTACGCCGAGCTGCTCAACCAGTTGCAACACGGTTCCATCACTCTCCTCGACGTTCGACCTGAGGCGGAGTATCGTGCAGGGCATATACCAGGCGCGCGTTCGCTTCCGTATCGGGAACTCTCGGAGGAGCTTCACGACATCCCAAGTGATGGCGAGATCGTCGCCTATTGTCGCGGTCCCTATTGCGTCTTCGCGCCTGATGTTGTTCGATTCTTGCGAAGCAGGGGCATCCTTGCAAAGCGCTTGCGAGATGGCTTTCCTGAGTGGCGCCGAGCCGGTCTCCCTGTCGCCTTCGGGGTCGAAGCTGGCATGATCCCCTCGGATGCTGAACACACCGGTAAGGTCCAATCTTAGCGTTGGTTGCAGAAATGGTACTTCCTGGCAAGTAGTATACTCAAATACATAATTGAGTATATGAACAGGGAGGTCCAAGTGGACGTTTCGATCGTTCCGGTCCGCAGCGCTGAGTTGGGGAATACCAGCTATCTTCTGGTTTCTGACCGGGCGAAAATGGCTGTTGTCATTGATCCTGTTCGCGATATTGGTCAGTATCTCGATATCGTGGCGAGCGCAGAACTGGAGCTGACGTGGTCGCTTGAGACACATGTCCACAACGATTTTGTATCAGGCTCACGCGAGTTTGCCTCTACCGTTGGATCGAAGATCGGGGCGAGCTCTGACGCGGGTCTGCGCTATCACTACGAACATCTCAGCGACGGAGATGAAATTGGCTTGGGTTCGTGGCGACTCCGTGTTCTCGCGACGCCTGGCCATACGCCCGAACACGTGGCCTATCTCTTGCTCAATGCGATGGGACAGCCAGAAGCTTTGTTCTCCGGCGGAGCACTCATGGTTGGAACGGCAGCACGAACTGATCTCTTTGGTCCTGCGCTCTCATGGAGATTTGCCCATGACTTGGAGCGTTCCCTCAAGGAGAAAATACTTCAATTGCCTGATGAGGTGGTGGTCTACCCTACCCACGGTGGTGGTTCGTTCTGTGCAGTGGGCGCCGGCGACGCGACCATGACGACTATTGGTGCAGAGCGCGTAACAAATCCACTTGCAACAGCTCGTAGCTCCCGTCAGTTCGTTACCCGTTCGCTGACCGCGGGGACATACCCGACCTATTATGCGAGGATGCGGAACCTGAACCAAATCGGTGCTCCACTGCTCGGGCTGTCCCTTGTCCATCCGCCCGAACTCGATCTCGCGTCACTGGACCACTGGCTGGCTCAAGGCGCGTTGTTGCTTGACATTCGAACCGCCCAGGACTTCAGATCCTCGCATATTCCTGGGAGTATCGCTACCGGTGCCGATGGCAATATTTCGGGGTGGGTCGGTTGGTTGGTCGGTCCAGAGAAGCCACTCGTTCTCGTAGCCGATGCGGGCAGCCGGGGCGCCGGGGAGATTCAGGAGGCGGTGAGCCAACTTGTGCGCATTGGATACGACCGGATTGTGGGATATCTTGGTGGTGGGCTTGACGCCTGGCAGGCGGCAGGGCGCAAGATTGTGGGTTATGACACACTCAGCGCAGCAACGCTGGCGGAACGCCTTGATGCAGACGAACTCTTGCCCGTTGTAGATGTGCGTGAGGCGGCTGAATGGCATGCTGGTCACATCCCCGGGAGTGTGGGTCTTCCGCTCCACGATATTCTGACTCAGGAAACCGGACTCGTCAAAGGCATTCAGGTAGCGGTTCATTGTGGCCATGATTACCGTGCAACACTAGGTGCAAGTCTTTTGGAACAAGTCGGCTATTCTCAGCTCAGCGTCGTGATCGACGGCTGGGAGGGGTGGTCTGCCCTCGAGGAGGTGCCGCGGTGACCCAGACGGGCCAACCAAGGGACGATTCTCCAGCAGGAGAGGGACGAGTGCATCATAAGCTCGGGCTCCGTGAGAACTGGTGGCAGTTCTCACTCTTTACGATCATCACCCTGTTGATTGGGATGACGATTGGGGTGGAGCGAGTCGCTCTGCCTCCGTTGGCCCAGCACGCTTTTGGAGTTACCTCGGTGCTCTATACCGTCAGCTTCATCGCTGCCTTTGGGCTCGTTAAGTCGGTGATGAATCTTGTAGCGGGTCGGCTTTCGGATCGTCGAGGGCGCAAGGGTATATTGCTCGCTGGCTGGGCTTTTGCGATTCCCTATGCGCTCATCATCATCTTTGCAACGGCATGGTGGCAGGTGATTATCGCAAATCTTTTCCTAGGGGTGAACCAGGCACTCACCTGGACGATGTCGGTGACCGCCAAAATTGATCTCGTCGGCCCGGTGAATCGAGGA
>NZ_DAHVNP010000057.1 GCF_027319265.1 Ferrimicrobium sp.
GCTGAGGGGGCCTTTGACTTTCGTCTTGACGATGACGCAATCGCTGCCGAGGCCGCACTCGATGGGATCTATGTGATTCGAACCACGCTTCCAAAGGAGGAGGCATCCGCTAGTGACGTGGTTGGCTACTACAAGAACCTCGCCAACTTAGAGAGGGTCTTTCGCTCCATGAAGAGCATCGACATCAACGTCAGGCCAATTCGTCACTACCTGGAGGATCGGGTTCGAGCCCATGTCTTTGCCTGTATGTTGAGTGCTCACCTTCTCCACATCGCAAGGGAACGCCTGAGCGAGTTGACCTTCCGTGACGAGGAGCCACCCCAGCCGAGCTCACCGGTTGCCAAGAAGGTGGTCTCCACCTCGGCCAAGGCCAAAGCCGCGAGCAAGGTCAATAGAAACGGACAAGAGGTGATGAGCTTTCGTACGCTATTGAGCGAACTCGATACCCTTGAGCGCACCACCTGCCGAGTGAAGGGATGTGCGGTGACCTTTACCAAGATGACGACCCCTACCCCCCTCCAGCAGCGAGCCTTTGAACTCATAGGAGCCAAGTTGAGCGTGTGACAGTAAAACTACCCCCAGAATGAACCAAAACCCCAGCTAGGGGTAGGGATGAGTCGGGGTGGTGGAGGGAAGTTCAGACTAGTGAGCAATACCGTTAACTTAGGGACCAGCTCCGATGACATAGATAAGATCTTTGGCTGGCCTTGAGGGCTGGGGCCAGTTGCTATGGTTGGGATACTTGGTGGGGTAGGGACTCATGCGCTTTCGAATCACCCGGGGATTAGAGCGCAACCTTCGTTGTGGAAGCACTTGGTCAAGGATTTGACAGCTTGCGCGATGGAAGGCCTCAGCGAGAAGCTGAGGGGGAAAAACCCGGACTGGTCATAGCACTGGTGCGCGCAGTCCGGAGAGAGCCAACAAATGAGAGCGCCACCGGGTCTCCTCGTGAGGATGCCGATACGTCATACATGAGTTCCCTGATGCCAAAGTGAAGGGTTAACATCCCCCAGATCTCCTGGTAGACGAGCTCTGGAGATTGAGACCGTAACACTCTTCGTGCCTCCGACTGATGGGTCTTTAGTTCATCAAAGGCCGATTCGATCTCCCAACGTTTGGAGTAGAGTGCCGCCAATTCATGAGCTGGTGCCACCTCGGGATCGGTGATGGTGCAAAAGAGCCGGTAGAAGGCATCTGGGTCCTCCCCTTCGGTGATCTGGTACTCAATTACCCTGAGCAGAAGCGGACTCTTTCTTGTTCTGTCCTTATGGTGATAGACGTTGCCAAGGTAGGAACCATCCTCGAGTTCGGCGACCGTTTCAATCCGGTAGTTGGTCTTTGCCCTCCAAAGGAGTTCTCCACCGGTATTGGCTGCTCGCTGCCAGAGGTCGTACCCAAAGAACCCTCGGTCACCAAGACAGAGCATCCCTGGTTTGAGCTTATCGATGACACCTTTTGCAAGAATCTGCTCGGCAACGCTGTAGGGGCCGACGTTGGCGGCGAAGATCGCGTGCGTGCCACACTCCAAGAGGCCGACGATTCTCGCCTTGGCATAGGCGGCTTGACCAAGCGGAGTCGTTGGTTTTGTGAAGTGGGCAAGGTTCTCTGGGGTGTCAGCGACGCTAAGGCTCGTTCCATCGATCGCAACCAGGCGTAACCCGCGGTAGAAGGCACCCTCATCACCAGGAGTCGCCAGTGGTCTTGCAACTGCCTCATAGAGTCTCTTCATGGGCTCTGCCCCAAGGCGTAGACGAGCCTTAAAGATCGCCACCTTGGAGGGGACGTTCCAAGAAGACTGGAATTGATCCATCCACCGCAACCCCTCGCTCAAGTGGCGCATGACCTCCTCATAGGAGTCCTGGGGATAGAGCGAGAGTGCCAGGACGTAATAGACCATCACCCGTGACGGCAAGAGTCGTATGCGCTTTTGGACCCTGTCGGTTGCAACCAGTATCGAATCGATCAGCTCCCTCCCAAAGGTGCGGGTGAGGACCCCTATGGAGAGATGATCGGTCAGCCGTGAGCCCTCTGGTTGTCTCTTCCATCCAGGTCTTGGCATCGGCACCTCCCGAGACCCAGTATAGCACTGGAATGGTACTAAGTTAACGGTATTGGAATTTAGTCTGAACTTACTCCTCTCATGGTGTTACTCTACATGGTTCTGCGCTGCCGAGTTCAGGGTAACCTATGGTGCGTCTGGATGTTAGCACTCGTCGACGCTGTGCCCGGGCCCATCTCAGGTTCCAGGTGCAAGACCATCTATCCGGTGTGTGGTGCCTACACTTCTACCGGTTACGCCAGGTCAGGTTTCAAAGAGACCACCGCTATAGCTTTCCTGGCGGTAGGTGGTAGCGAGATTGTGAATATCTGCGCTGTTTATTCGAGCATCGTTTGCACCCCACTCATACGATGGATCTCAATTTAAAGACAGAGACATACTGCGAAAGAAACGGATCAGCGACCGGTAACCCCATCGATGGACTGGCGGATCAGGTCCGCGTGGCCAGCATGACGGGCCCATTCTTCGATGAGGTGGATGTAGATCGAAGCGAGCGACACCTCTTGTCCTCGCACATCCACGATGTGATCAAGCGGCAGATTCTTTACCGCAGCGTCGCACCGTGCCCACTCGGCGGGAAGGTCGGAGATCGCCTGCGGAGCACTCGCTGTGTCGAGATCGTCGAAGTCTTCGTCGGTGGTCGTAAAGAGGGGGGCGACATCTTCCCCGGCAGCACGTATTCGAAACCACGTTCTTTCGACATTTGTCATGTGCCGAACCAGCCCGAGTAGTGAAAGCGTCGAGGGAGCTACAGGTCTCAGCGCCAGCTGCTCAGCATTCAACCCTGCACAGATTCGAAGCAAGGTCAGTCGGTAGTGATCGAGGTAACCCTGGAGTATCAGTCGGATGTCGCCTGTGTCAGGGGCGAGGCCGTCGTTGGGCGGCTCTGGAGTAATCCATGTCATGTCCTTCACCATACCTAAATTCGACCCAGAGTCGTCAGGCGGAACCCGTCAGAGTACTTGCTGGGAGTGGAGGCTGAAGAGCCTAATTGTTATGGGCCCTCCACCCACGCAGGAGCATCCGTTACGTCTTTACCACGGACCCCTCGCACATGCCAGCCTCTCACCGGGCTCACCTCGAGTGGAGCCCCTCACGCATTATCAACTGGGCCAAGACCACCGATCCAATGACGGGAGCCCTGGTTGAGGGAGTATTCGAGCGACGTCCTCACCCAGAACAGGGATACCGCAGCTGTCTTGGCATTATGAGTTTTGCAAAGACGTACTCACCAGAGCGTCTCGAGGCAGCCTGTAGTCGTGCTCTGAACCGCCACGGGTTTTACGCAGACCCCGAAAGGCTGCCAAGTAGAGCCACAAAAACCACTGCCCAACCCAAGTAGACCAAGACCACCCCGATCCCTAACCGCTGATCCCAACCAGAGCCCAGCCGGTCCTTACGCCAGAGTCAATCCCAAACACTCAAAACCTGACGAAGTTCCTACCACACGCCTTGCATCCGAGGCCGCTACCGCGAGATTCGAACAGGCATTTGTCAATGAGCATGACAGGTTTCCAACCGTTGGGCCTCCTAACAAGTACATACTCGGCACCCCTTTACCAAAGGAACACCCCCATGCTCACTATCCGCAAGCTCACCCTCGGCCAGGGCTATAGGTACCTCATGGACTCGATCGCCGTTGGTGATGGCCGAGGAGATCAGAGCTCAGAACTAACCCGTTACTACGCAGAGTCTGGCACCCCACCGGGTCGATGGAAGGGTAAAGGCCTGGCTGATCTCGGAGGGGGAAAGGGCATAGAACACGGCTCAGAGGTCACCGAATCCCAGCTGTGGAACATGCTTGGACTCATTGCTGATCCACTCACTGGTGAGCCAGTTGGACAGGCGTTACGAATCCGACGGGTGAGCATGGCCGATCGGATCAAGGCCAAAGTTGCCCGGTTACCAGAGGCTCTCGCAGGGGAGGATCGAGCCTTGGCGATCGAAAGGATCAAGGACGGGGAGGCCCAAGTGGAAAAGAAGATCGGCAAGCCAGTAGCTGGATTCGATCTCACCTTCTCACCCTCCAAATCCGTCTCCGTCGCCTGGGCTCTAGCCGATCAAAAGACCAAGGCAATTATCTATCGGTGTCATCAACGAGCTATCGACTATGTCCTTGGCTATGCAGAGCGTGAAGTGATTCACTCACGCTCTGGTAAGAACGGTGTCCTCCAGGAGGACGTCACTGGCATTAGTGCTGCAAGCTTCACCCACTATGACAGCCGAGCTGGT
>NZ_DAHVNP010000058.1 GCF_027319265.1 Ferrimicrobium sp.
GCCATGACCGAGTAGTCGGAGTCCGACCCCATCACTATGGCAATCTGTGGACTACTCATGATTGACGATCCTTTCTCGGGCACGATGAGCGAGCTGCGAGGCTCCTGCAGCGCTCGTCGCCGTTGCTGTGATGTGACCAACCTTGCGACCAGGGCGCCCCTCCTTGCCGTAGAGGTGGAGACGGGTACGAGGGAAGGGTTGGTACTCCTCAATCGGGCCCAGCTCTCCGATCAGGTTGATCATCGCTGCGGGCGTGGTGAATTCGGTCGGTCCGAGTGGAAGCCCGGCAACAGCTCGGAGGTGGTTTTCAAACTGTGAGGTTGAGGCGGCTTCGATGGTGAGGTGACCGCTGTTGTGCACTCGGGGAGCGATCTCGTTGATGTAGAGTTTGCCAGCCACCACAAAGAACTCAACTGCGAGTACGCCAACTGAACCAAGCTCTCGAGCGATGGCGGTCGCCGTCGCTTGCGCTCTCTCCTCAAGATCTGCCGCTACTCCAGAGGGCCATTGGACCTCAACGCAGATCCCGTCGCGCTGAATGGTTCTCACCGGCGGATAGCTGGTGATCTCACCGTCAGGGGTGGAGACGGTGAGTACGGCGATCTCGTCATCGACCTCTAGCAGCTCCTCGAGCAGCCAAGGGGTTTCACTCTCTATCAACGGCGTGAGTTCGGAGGGGTCGTTGATCCAACGGACGCCTCGGCCATCGTAACCACCGGTGATCGCTTTGGCGATGCATGGGAACTCAAAGACTGTGTCTGCATTTAACTTAGCAAAACGCGGAACGGCTAGTTTGAGCTTTGCGAAGAGCTCACGTTGTGCGAGCTTGTTGGCGGCTACCTCCATGGTCCCAGAAGATGGCAGCAGGCGAACTCCGCGGTCTTCGAGTTCCTTTAGAACCGAGATCGGGGTGAGCTCGTGTTCGAACGTGATCACGTCTACCGTTTCGGAAAAGCGCAACAGTGATTCGACGTCTAGTTCCCCGACCTGTACTTGGGCGGCCCTCCCCAAGATTCCCTCATCGGTCGGTCGGACCAGGAAAGAGATGTCGATGTCGAGATTCAGAGCCTCATTGAAGAGCATGCGCGCGAGTTGACCGCCGCCAATCACTCCGATGCGTGCGCTCACGCGACCTCTCTGCGTGATAATACGGTGCTCATTGGCGAAAGAGCCGAGCCTGGATTGGTTTGCCTACAGGTGTCCATCTTGCCCCTTTCGATCTAGGTTTGCGGCTTCTTCTGCTCCGCTTCTTCGAACAGAACGTTATCGAGTCTGCTAGCCTACAAGCTAGACGGATTGAGAGGTTGGGGTCTGCGTGTACCTGGTGGCGATGTCGATGGTCCTTGTGAAGGCGAGTTCGTTGCTAGGATACGTCGTCGACAATTGGCACATCGATTGGTATGCACTTATCCTCTGTGGACTGCCGGTTGCCGCCTATTGGCGTGGACACGTGCGTCGCATGCGGACTCAGATGACACCCGAGATCCGTGCAGGCTACGAGCGGCGCTCGGTTGCGATGCTGATCGCCAACTTCTTTATGGTGGTTGGTTTCTTCTCACCGATTCCTGACTGGGCAATGGTCTATCAGTGGGTGCACATGATCTGGCACCTTGACCTTATGGTCTTCGCACCACCATTTCTCATTATCGCTGACCCTTGGAGCGAGATGACCGAAGGCGTTCCTGCTCGGTTGATGGAGTGGTTGCGTATCCGTTATCGGTCGCTCGCCTCCCATGAGAGGATTGCGAGTACGGCCCGGATAGTCAGCTCTCCTTGGGCAGCGGTGATCGCATTCGACGGAGCGATGTGGATCTGGCATGTACCCGGACCATTCGACTGGGCGATGCAGTCCTCTGGGAGGATGGAGCTGATGATGTTCTCCTTCTTCTTCGCTGGGGTCTTTATGTGGTACGTAGCGATCGACCAAGGTCGGCGTCGCTATCATGAAAACTCGATCCTCAGGTTTGCACATATCGCTTCAGTGTCGATGTC
>NZ_DAHVNP010000059.1 GCF_027319265.1 Ferrimicrobium sp.
CTACCGTACTTTGATATCCCGTCTTGGTTTGCGACGCTAGTCGCGTTTGCTCCAGAACAAGCAATCGTAAATAAGGAGAAATATGTCGGCAATCAGTGTCGAGCGTCAGTTCACGGGTATGGATACCCTGATTCGTTTTGAAACCGGACTTCTTGCTCCGCAGGCTCATGGAGCAGTGGTGGCCCAACTCGGCAGCACGATGGTGCTTGCGACGGCCACGACCAACAAGCAACCAAAAGACGGGATCGATTTCTTTCCGTTGACGGTTGACGTCGAGGAGCGGATGTATGCCGCCGGGAAGATTCCGGGTTCGTTCTTCCGGCGTGAGGGCCGCGCAAGTGATCAGGCCATCTTGACCTGCCGGTTGATCGACCGTCCACTCCGTCCGTGCTTTCCCGATGGGTTTCGCAATGATGTCCATGTAGTGGTCACGATCCTTGGTGCTGATCTGATCAACCCGCATGACGTCCTCGCGATCAATGCGTCGTCGGCGGCGTTGATGATGTCGGGTATCCCCTTCGAGGGTCCTATCGGTGCGGTTCGCATTGCGTTGGCAGCAGATGGTCGGTGGATACCATTCCCGACCTATCAAGAGGGTGACGAGAGCTCCTTCGAGCTGGTCGTTGCGGGACGGATGACGAGCGATGGCTCCGATGTCGCTGTGATGATGGTCGAGGCTGGTGGTACCGAGTTCACTTGGAAGGCCTACGAAGCCAAGGCCGCGATACCGACCGAAGAGGTCGTCGCCGCTGGTCTGGTGGAGGCGAAGCGTTGGATCGCTGAGTCGATCGCACTGCAGCAGGAGCTTCTCGCCAAGTCGACGCCACGGGAGCCAATGGTTTGGACCCCCGTCAAGGACTACAGTGATGAGATCGCTGAAGCGGTCGCTACGAGTGGTCGAGCAAAGCTCGTTGCTGCGAATGCCATCGCCGACAAGCTGGAGCGAGCGGCCGCGATTGAAGCCGTCAACGCCCAGGTCCAAGAGGAGCTCGCCTCCCGCTTCGAGGATCAAAGTGGAGCCATCAAGGCAGCACTGCGGTCCCTCCTTAAGGCGGTCGTACGCGATCGAATTGTGCATGAGGGCGTACGTATCGATGGTCGCGATACCTCCACTATTCGTCCCCTCTCTGCGGCGGTGGGGCTGATTCCTACGGCACACGGCTCTGGTCTTTTCCAGCGAGGTGAGACCCAGGTGCTCAATATCTGCACGCTGGGTATGCCACGCATGAATCAGCTACTCGACACCTTGGGTGTCGAAGACACCAAGCGCTATATGCACCACTACAATATGCCCCCGTTCGCCTCCGGTGAGCCAGGCTTTATGCGTGGTCCCAAGCGTCGAGAGATCGGCCATGGCTTGCTTGCTGAGCGAGCGCTTCTTCCGGTGGTGCCAAGCGAGGAGGAGTTCAGTTATGCACTCCGTCTCGTCTCCGAGGTCTTGAGCTCCAATGGATCTACCTCGATGGCTTCGGTCTGCGGATCGACCCTCTCGTTGATGGACGCTGGGGTGCCGATCAAGGCGCCAGTCGGCGGCATTGCCATGGGGCTCATCTACGAGGATGGCAAGTACGTGACGCTCACCGACATTCTGGGTGCCGAGGATGCTTTTGGTGATATGGACTTCAAGGTAGCGGGTACGCGTGAGTTTGTCACGGCCCTGCAGCTTGACACGAAGATCGATGGCATTCCAGCAGAGGTGTTGGCATCGGCGCTCAAGCAGGCCCATACCGCGAGGATGCAGATCATCGATGTCATCGAAGAGACGCTTCCGGCTCCGCGGTCTGAGGTCGCGGCGACAGCCCCGCGTATTGTGACCATCCAGATTCCGATGGACAAGATCGGCGAGATCATCGGTCCAAAGGGTAAGAATATCAACGCACTACAACTCGACACCGGTTGTGACATTTCGGTCGATGATGATGGTACGGTCGGACGAGTCGTTATCGGCTCGAAGGATGGCGAGATGGTCAAAGAGGTGCAACGTCGCATCGAGTTGATTCTCAACCCACCAGAGGCCACGCTTGGCGCTGTGTACCTGGGTAAGGTCGTTGGGATCACGAAATTTGGTGCATTCGTTAATATCCTTCCTGGACGTGATGGATTGGTGCATATCTCCAAGTTGGGGCGCGGTAAGCGCGTCGAGCGGGTCGAGGATGTGCTCGAGCTCAACCAGGAGATCTCGGTGAGGGTCGATGAGATCGATCCCTCCGGCAAGTTGGCGCTGTCACTCGTTGATGAAGGTTCCCAGTCCGAGCCTCGAGAGTCCGAACACGTGCCTTCGGAGAGGAAGCATGCCCAAGCGGCGGCGCCTGAACCGACGAATCGCGTCTCGTTCGAGGATTCGTTCGAGTCCGAGCTCGCACGGGAGATCGGCGACCTGGGCTAGTCGCCCTATCGTTAGTCGTAGCCTAGCCAACCAAGCGCGTAGCTTGGTTGGCTAGCATACGTTATCTGGCGGGAGGCTTGGTCACGTAATACCCGCCCGCGTAGCTCTCTCCACGTAAGGCGTTAGCAAACCTTGGCTCTGCGCGCGAGTGGTGATGGGATGTGTGAAGCCCGCCTCTTGCAGTCGTAGTGTGGTCAGGAGTGAACGAAGGCAACGAATCGTGACCAACGGCATGTCGCCCACTAGCATGGCTCACATGCGAATTGGTGTGCTGGGTGCAGGTGGCAAGGTCGGCTCAAGCGTGTGTCGAGTGATTCTCGAGAACCCGGCGTATGAGTTGGTTGCCGCAGTGGACCCCAAACTCGCGGGCATTGATCTCGGACAGATGCTTGGACGTCAGGCGGCGGGCCTCATAGCGCGTCGCGATGTTGAGTCGTTGATCGCCGAGGGGCCGGAGGTAGTCATCGACTTCACTGAGGCCCGTGGATCCTACCGCAACTTGCTCAAGTTGGCCGAAGCCGGCATCCCTGCGGTGGTTGGCACGACTGGTTACACTCAAGAGGAGCTTGACGAGCTTGCGCAGGCCTTTGTCGGAGTGGGGTGTGTGATCGCCTCGAACTTCTCAATCGGCGCTATCTTGATGATGCGATGTGCGGCGCTGTGTGCCCCTTACTTTGAGAGTGTGGAGATCGTGGAGACGCACCATGACCAGAAGGTGGATGCCCCATCGGGAACCTCCCTTGAGACGGCGAAGTGGATTGCTCATGCCCGTCAGGGAGTGGGTGAGGGTGGTTTTCTCGGTGATCGAACGAGTAACCTGAAGGTTGAAGGGGTACGTGGTGGGCTCGTCGATGACGAGATACGGATTCATTCGCTCCGGCTTCGCGGAGCGGTTGCCCATCACGAGGTTGTTTTTGGTGCGGCGGGTCAGACGTTGACGATTCGGCATGACTCACATGATCGTGCATCCTTTGTGCCCGGTGTGCTCTTGGCGGTGGATCGGGTGAGGAGTCTTGACCGGCTCGTGATCGGGATCGATAGGTTACTCGGGGGAGATTGAGACGACGAGAGTCGTGATGAAGGCAGGTTGGCCGTGGTTGGCATAGCAGATGAGGGGAGGATGACGTCGATGACACCGATGTTTGGAGCAGTCGTCACCGCAATGGGCACGCCATTTATGGCCGATGGACGTATCGATGAGGATGGGGTCGTTGCGCTTGCGCGTTGGCTCGTCGCTAACGGTTCCGATGCGCTGGTGGTGACCGGCTCCACTGGAGAATCGGGTACGCTCTCCGACGCTGAGCGGCGATTGTTATGGTTGTTGGTTCGCGAGGCCGTGGATTGTCCGGTGTTGGCCGGTGCGACCACCAATGATACTGCTCACTCGCTCCGTCTGATTGACGATGCCGAGGAGGTGGGGGCTGACGGGATCCTTGCAGTGACTCCCTACTACAATCGTCCGCCGCAAGCCGGACTCATCCGCCATTTCTCGACGATTGCAGCGGCGACTGAGCTGCCGGTGATGCTCTACGACATCCCCGCGCGCACCGGACGTCGTATCGAGTTGCCCACGTTCCTCGCACTGATGGAACGACACGCCAATATCGTGGCGGTCAAAGATGCTTCGGGAGATGTGGCCCGCCTTGCGAAGCTTGCCGCTGCCCTGGAGGGTCGTGCCCAGGTGTACTGTGGTGATGATGCATTGTTGTTGCCCTTCTTGAGCCTTGGAGCGGTTGGTATCGTCTCCGTAGCCTCCCACTGGGCCGGGGTGGGTCTCCAGGCCCTGATCGATGCCGCCCTGCATGGAGATCTTGAGCGGGCGGCGAGGCTGAACCGGGTGTTGATTCCGAGTTATGACTTCGAGAGTAGTGAGTTGTATCCGAACCCGATCCCAACCAAAGCGATGATGGCAGAGCTCGGGGTGTGTCAAGGGTTTACTCGATCACCATTGATTGACCCCCCTGAGGAACTGCGTAAAGAGGCGGTCAAACTCTACGCCCAACTACGTATGGCCCTGGCGAATGAAGGAGTGGAGCTCATCCATGAGTAATGTTGTTGCCGCCGAGGAGACCGTTTCGGTCCGATTTCTTGGTGGGTTGGGCGAGATTGGACGGAACTCGCTGGTCATCTCCCAAGGCCGTGATGCGGTGGTGATCGACTGTGGGGTGATGTTCCCCAAGGCAGACATGCCTGGCGTGGATGTGGTCCTGCCCGACTATCGGTATCTCGTTGAGGCAGATCTTGATCTTCACGGGGTGTTGGTCACCCATGGGCATGAGGATCACATCGGAGCGCTGCCGCACCTGCTGCGAGAGGTTCCGATGCCCATCTATGGTTCGGCGGTGACGATGGCGTTTGCCCGTTCACGGCTCGAACAATCGGGAGTCTCGGGTATCCACTATCGGGAGATTGCTGATTATGAATCGGTCAATGTTGGCCCGTTCCAGGTGGAGTTTATTCCAGTCACCCACTCTATTCCAGGCGCGACTGCGGTCGCGGTCTCGACGGCCCAAGGTTTGATTCTGCATACTGGCGACTTCAAGATCGATCGCACCCCGGTTGACGCTCGAGCTTTTGGGCTCGATCGTATGGCCACCCTGGGTGCCAACGGTGTGCGGTTGTTGCTCTCGGATTCGACGAATGCGGACGAACCGGGCTCGTCGAATTCAGAGAGTTCCGTTGGAGGAGTCCTCACCGAGGTCTTCGCCGAGAATCGCGATCGAAGGTTGACGGTGGTGTGTTTTGCGTCACATCTGCACCGTATCCAACAAATTATTGCTGCATGCCAGGCCTCTGGCCGGCGCATTTGCCTCGTGGGACGTTCGCTGCAACGCAATACGAAGTTGGGCCAGCAGCTTGGCCTCTTTCCAGAGGGTGCGTTGAGTGGACTCATCGATGTGGAGGAGATCGACGAGCTCGATCCGGCGTCAGTCTGTATCATCGCCACTGGCTCCCAGGGCGAGCACTCGTCCGCGCTCCACCGGTTGGCGTTCGCTAAGGACCCTTGGTTCACGATGGGCGATCGTGACACGGTGATCTTCTCGTCGGATACGATACCTGGCAACGAATCTGCTGTCTACCGGGTCATCAATCAACTCGCACGGCTAGGCGTCCGTGCGATCTACCCCTCGGTTCGGCGGGTCCACTCCTCTGGGCACGCGCGTCGGGACGAACTCTCGCTCCTCATCACCTTAGTGCGGCCGCAGTTTTTTATACCTGTGCATGGCGAGTATCGTCACTTGGCTGCGCATCATCAGTTGGCCATCGAAACTGGTGTGGTCAGCGGAGCGGCGCGTATCTGCAACGACGGTGATGAGGTGCTGCTCACCTCCTCAGGAATGGCCGCTGGCGTATCACGGTCCGGTGATTATCTCTATGTCGATGGCAAGGTGGGTGATATCAACGCCAGTGTGTTGAGGGATCGCCGCAGCCTCTCCGCAGATGGTATTGTCGTGGCTGCACTCACGATGGCCGAAGGGCGGCGGCTCGTTGGGGAACCGGAGATTTTCTCGTTCGGATGGGTCCATGACGAACGTGAAGAAGGGCTTCTGCTCGCGATCCGTGATGTAGTCTCGGCTACTGTGATGAGTTTGAATCCAGATCAGGGGGTGAGCCATCTGAAGGACCAACTCAAGCGCAGGGTCGGTAAGTACATTCGAGAGCAGACCAAACGGCGACCGCTGATCGTCCCACTCGTGATCGAGGTGTAAGTGGCGACATCTTCTCGCGGAAAGCAAGGTGCCCCAAGGAAGCCCACACCCACCAAGCGCAAGTCGGGCAGCCGACCGGCTACGGCGGCGACACCGGTGCACTGGTCACGCGAGGCGACAGGTCTTGTCTGGATGGTCGGAGCGCTGCTGCTCGGACTCGTGGCGTACTCGGGGCTGTTTGGAGGCCTGGGAAGGGTACTGTTAGGGCTGAGCCATGATCTCTTGGGAGATCCGGCATGGGTACTGTACCTGGTCGCTGCCGTCATTGGCTTCGCTGTTTTGATGAGGTACGCACGCTTACCCCGGCATACGTCCATCATCGCGGGCGTGCTCGTAATGGTGATCGCCGCGATCGATGCGGCGATCACGTTGGGGACGAGAGCCAATCTTGTACTACCTGGAGCACACAATGGTGGTGTCGTCGGCGACCTGATTGGTTTTGGTGCAACCACCGTAGCGGGATCGATCGGGGGAACGATCATACTCATGCTGATTGGGGTGGTTTGTCTACTTGGCTTGGTTGGACTTAGGCCCCGGGAGTCGATGAACTGGCTTGTTGCACGACTCGCAAAGACACATGCACCATCATCGCCCGAGGCACGGGAGTCACAGGCCAAAGAGGAGGCTATCCCAGGGCGAACCCGCAAACGACGGCGTCTGGCGTCCTCTGAGGTGAAGGCCGCTGAGGAGGTCCGAGTAGCCACCCCTGATGCCACTGAGACAGCTGTTGGAACGCCGATGCCTCTCGAGGAGCCGACACCCCTCGAGGAGCCGACACCCCTCGAGGAACCGGTACTCGTGGAGACGCTGATGCCGCCCGCGCGGGAGGATAGCCCGTGGCGGCTACCACCGCAATCGTTGTTGAAGCGGGGGAGTCGCGCCAAGATCGACCGAGCAGACCTTGAGCGGAGAGGCCGGGTGCTCGAGAGTGCTTTAGGCTCACATGGGGTGACCGTCAAGGTCGTCAACATGACTGTTGGTCCGACCGTAACACGCTATGAACTGGAGTTGGCCGAGGGGGTCAAGGTTGCACGCGTTCTCGCGCTCCAGCGCGATATCGCGTATGCGATGGCCGCGACCGATGTGCGCATCCTTGCTCCGATTCCTGGGAAGAGCGCGATTGGGGTCGAGGTTCCGAATCGGGTTCGTGAGGTCGTGACCCTGGGTGACGTGCTGGCGAGTCCACAGATGGAACGAGCCAACAAGGTGCTTGAGGTGCCACTCGGTCGAGATATCTCCGGTACAGCGGCTGTTTTTGACATCGCGGCGATGCCCCATGTCCTGGTGGCAGGTTCGACGGGCTCGGGGAAGTCATCGTTGATCAACTCGCTTTTAACCAGCCTGTTAGTGCGCAATACGCCAAGAGAATTACGTCTCATCCTTGTGGATCCCAAGCGGGTTGAGCTCTCGCAGTACAATGCATTGCCTCACCTACTCACGAGCGTGGTAGTCGACCCCAAAAAGGCAGCGCACGCGCTCAACTGGGCGGTCGTAGAGATGGAGCGTCGCTATGATATTCTTGCCCATTGGGGAGTACGCGACATTGTCGGTTACCGCGAACTGATTGCGCTCTCTGCGGGAAGGGAAGATCCAGACGAGGGGCCACCTGAGGAGCTGCCCTATATCTTGGTGGTCATTGATGAGCTGAACGATCTCATGATGGCGGCACCACGCGATGTTGAGGACTCAATCTGTCGGATCGCGCAGAAGGCACGTGCGGTTGGGGTCCATCTCGTGATCGCGACCCAAAGGCCCTCGGTCGATGTCATCACTGGGGTGATCAAGACCAATGTGCCCTCGAGAATCGCCTTTGCGGTCGCCTCACAGACCGACTCAAGGGTGATTTTGGATCAGCTTGGGGCCGAGAAGCTTGTGGGGAAAGGTGATCTCTTGATGGTCACGGCTACGAGTTCCCAGCCTCGACGGTTGCAAGCGCCGTGGGTCTCGGAACATGAGGTGGCGGCGGTGGTTGGATATTGGCGCCGTCAGGGTACCCCCTCCTACCTCGAGGAACTCGACAAAGTAGAGGATTCCGCCAAGCCTAAGAGTGATTTGGCTAGTGAGGTAGATCCCCTTTTCGCGACAGCGGCACGACTGATCGTTGAGACTGGTGCGGGGTCCACGTCGATGTTGCAGCGGCGTCTCAAAGTTGGTTTCGCACGGGCAGGACGACTGATGGACCTCCTTGAGGACCGAGGGATCGTTGGGCCAGCTGATGGTTCAAAGCAACGGCAGGTTCTCGTATCGCCAGAGGAACTTGAGGAGCTCGATATCTGAGAAGCATGACTCTCGTCTTGGGTGCGCGCAAGGTCAGCGATACTCTGTCGACGACGGGTTTGGCGGATTCATGTTCCTCTCACCAAACTGTCTCTCTCGTCGGTTATGATGATGGGCTTGACAGGTACGGACAAGTCGCGTACAGGTAGTGGAAAATGGAGGGCGTGAATGGCGCGCGGTGACCAGTGGGTGGCGGCAAAGGGCAGTCGACGGAGTTATTCCGGGCGCAATTCCACGATGCTGGCGAGGCGTTTGCTCGTCGTCGTATTGGTGCTGATTCTCATCCTGGGACTCGGCTCGATTATCCAGCTGGTGCGCGGAGTGCCGAGCCCGAGCTACGCTGCATCCTTGGCGGCCTCTTCGAAGATCCCAGGAACTCCACCCAGCGTTGCATGGCCAGCGCACGCCGAGGCGGCGGCAGAGATTCTCGGCGTTGGTCTGCTTGGTCAACACGGCGATCTGCATGAGACGGAGATCGCTTCAGTTACCAAGATGACCACTGCGCTCCTGACGCTCAAGGCTCATCCAATCTCGCTTGGTGAGAGTGGGCCGAGCCTCACCATGACTCCCCAGGACTACCAGATCTATGTCAACGATAAGAATGCCAATGACTCAGTCGGGGCGATCAGGGAAGGGGAGGTGCTCTCAGAGGAACAGCTCCTAGAGCTCCTGCTGATCCCCTCCGCTGACAATATTGCTAGTGTCTTGGCCAAGTGGGATGCCGGCTCGGTTAGCCGCTTTGTTGCCGAGATGAACAGTTACGCGCAGAGCTTAGGTCTCCACCATACCCACTACGGTGATCCAAGTGGTGTAACCCCATCGACACTGTCGATCCCGCGTGACCAGCTCAAGATCGAGGCGCTGTTTATGTCAAACCCAGTCCTCGCCAACATTGCGGCGATGCCACAGGCGACGCTGCCAGTCGCGGGCACGGTCTACAACGTGAACTATGCTCTTGGGCACGACAACATCGTCGGTGCCAAGACGGGCTCTATCTTGACCGGTAGCTTTGCGATGGCGACACAGATCAAGGTAGGACAGTCCAATCTTTACGGCCTTGGTACCATCCTCGATGTCGGTGGCGTGGAACCACTGATCAACGCACTCCACGATGGCGAGGCGATGGCAAAGTCGCTGCAGACGATCCCGCGAGAGTTGACGGTCTTACATAAGGGGCAGGTGGTTGGCTACCTCGATGTACCCGGGGCCAATCCGGACCCAGTGGTGGCTACTGAGTCTGTAACGGAGATCGGGTGGCCGGGACTAACCGAGTCCTTTACGCCGACGATCGACAAGTCGGTCTATGGCCTCCCGGCTGGTGCTAAAGTTGGCACGGCGACGCTGACCGTTGGTGAGCAGCTTAAGATAGTTCCGTTAAAGGTCGCTAACGCCGTCGTGCACCCGTCGATTGTGTGGAGGTTGACCCACTTCTAGGACAGAGGATGTGAAGTGATGGGTTTCAAGAGTGTCCGGGTCCCAGGCTCCTCGGCGAACCTGGGACCCGGGTTTGATACGTTGGCGCTCGCTGTGCCACTGTTTCTCACCGCCACCGCCTACCCGTCGGACTCCTTTGCGGTCGAGCTGCATGGAGAGGGTGCTGCCGAGGTGGTAACCGGGAACCACCTGATTCATCAGCTGGTAATCGAGGTTCTTGGCCATGATCATGTCGGGTTGGTCATCGACTCAGAGATTCCCTTGGCGAGGGGCCTTGGCTCATCGGCGGCGGTAGCTCTGGGTGTTGCCGGTGCTCTCGGGCATCCAGATCCTCTTGGGGTCGCGCTTGACTTTGAGAGTCACCCGGAGAACGTCGCCGCCTCCTATTACGGCGGTGGTGTTGCGGCGTTGGTCGCTCCCGGCGGTCCTGTCATTCGACGAATCCCCGTGGATCCTTTGTTGCGGTTGGTGGTCATTATTCCTCCTGATCGATTGGTGACGGAGGTGGCGAGGCGGCTGCTCCCGCCGACGGTACCCTTTGGCGATGCAGTCTTTAACCTCTCTCACGCGGTGGTATTGGCCGCTTCGCTCGGCCATGTCGAAGATCTGGTACCTGAGCTTTTTGAGGACCGCCTGCATCAGGAGGCGCGCACGGCGGCCTTCCCTGCGGCAAAGCGACTGCTCGATATGCTCTTGGAGGCGGGCTGTTTGGGGGCCTCCTGGTCAGGTGCTGGCACGATCTGTGTCGGGTTTACCGATGTCGATGGAGTTGAACGGGTGCATCAGCACGTCGATCAGGCGATGCGTGCGAGTGGCTTGGGCTACGAGGTGCGCCCTCTCGCCGTTGATCTTGACGGATTGACCACTCTGAAGGAGCCAAGCGAGAGCTGAAGCGCGGATTGTGTAATCGCGGCACCGTAAATGGAGTAAACTGGTCGCAGATGTCTACTCCACAGCGCCTCATCTATGGCCCCTCCGCCATAGCTACACCAGCAAACGCTATCACGGTGTTGCGCATCTGCTTTGCGCCGGTGTTTGTACTGTTGTTGCTGTCATCGCCCACCTCGATCGTTCCATTTTGGCTCTGGGCGGGGCTTGCGCTCTCCGACAAGGCAGATGGTTACATCGCACGACGCCAGGGTGTCACGCGCTCGGGTGCCTTCCTTGACCCCCTTGCCGACAAAATTCTTGTTTTCGCAGCGTTTGGTGCCTTATTTGTTCTGCACCGTATTGATGGTCTTCCTGTGCTGATTATGGGGCTTCGGGAGGTTGCGGTCTCTGTCTATCGCACACAGGTGCTCGCTTCGGGTAAGAGTCTGCCCGCGCGACTGCCCGGCAAGCTCAAGATGCTGGTGCAAATTTTGGTGATTGGCTTCGCCCTGATTCCGTTTGTCGGCCAACACGACCATTCGCTGATTAACGTCGGAGTGTGGATTGCGGTGGTGCTGGCGTTGGTGAGCGCGGTGCAGTACTTCTTTGACTCCAAGAGCATCAAGGCCTAACGTTCGTTGGAGGTAGCCGTCGTCGCCATCGGGACCGAGCTGTTGCTCGGGCAGATTGTCGACTCGAACTCGGCGCGCATTGGACAGATGTTGGCGGCCAATGGCTTCTCCTCTCACCTTCAGCTCAAGGTTGGTGATAATCACGAGCGCATCGTTGCCGCGTTGGAGCTAGCGCTTCGAGATGCGGATGCGGTGATCACCAGTGGGGGTCTCGGGCCGACCCAGGACGATATCACGCGAGAGGCGATTGCGGAGTTCGCTCGGCGACCGCTACGTGAGGATGCCGAGGTCCGTGTGGTCATCGAGGAACTCTTTGCCCAGCGAGGTCGGCCGATGTCGGCCAATAACTATCGACAGGCTCTGGTGCCCGATGGGGCAACGATTATCGCTCAGCGCAAGGGTACGGCGCCTGGGTTGATCGTTCCGGTTGGAGAGAAGGTTATCTTCGCTTTGCCTGGCGTCCCGTATGAACTCGACGATATGCTCGCTCATGAGGTGCTCGCCGAGTTGCATGCACGGCGTAAAGACGCTACCGTGATTCGATCCAGGGTGTTGAGAACCTGGGGGCTTGGTGAGTCACGCCTTGCTGAGTTGATGGCACCGCGTTTCGAGGAACTTGAGGGTTCGAATGTCACCATTGCTTTTCTCGCATCGGGGATCGAAGGGGTAAAGGTACGCTTTACGGTCAACACCACGAGCGAGGAGGAGGCCGCTATCCTACTTGATCGTGAGGAGGCCCAAGCGCGTGGGCTTCTCGGGGATGCCATCTTTGGAGTAGACGACGATACCCTTGAATCCGTAGTGGCCCAGCTCGCTCTCACGCAGGGTATCTCGATCGCGGTTGCGGAGTCGCTCACCGGAGGCATGGTGGCCTCGCAACTGGTACGTGTTCCTGGAGCCTCTCGGTGGTTCCGTGGTGGAGTCGTTAGCTACGCCACGGCCGTCAAAGAGGAGCTGCTTGGTGTCAAGACGGCTGCGGTGGTATCCGAGGAGGCTGCCTGTTCGATGGCTGAAGGTGTGGCTCGGCTGTTAGGGAGTGAACTCGGAGTCGCGACCACCGGAGTCGCCGGACCCGAGATGATGGAGGGCCAGGCTGTCGGCACGGTGTGGATTGGGATGAGCCTGCGTGGTCATTCTTCGGCACGTAGGGTGCAGCTCCTAGGAGATCGCGAGCGAATCCGCACGTATGCCACCGCGACCGCGCTCGATCTGGTGCGATTGACCCTGAGTGGGTCGGCACGCGGATTCGAGCTTGCGGAGACGGATGTGAGACGCTGAGATGATCGGTTGCCACCGGAGTGAGTCGCTCTGTGGCGAATGTGGCGATTATATTCGATCAGATGTACGAATTGTCCGAGCTTCGATCTAGTCTATGGTAAGAGTTGACGAGGAGGAACGGTGGAACGGGATAAGGCACTTGATATAGCGATCGCCCAGATCGAAAAGCAATTTGGCAAGGGTTCGATCATGCGCATGGGCGAGGCTCCGCAGATGACGATCGAGTCGGTCTCGACTGGAGCGATGGCACTTGATCTCGCTCTCGGTGTCGGCGGACTCCCTCGTGGGCGTGTTGTCGAGATATTCGGTCCAGAGAGTTCAGGGAAGTCCACCCTTGCTCTTCACGTGGTCGCTGAGGCGCAACGTATTGGCGGTAATTGTGCCTATATCGATGCAGAGCATGCGCTCGACCCTGTGTATGCACAGGCGATCGGTGTGGATATCGATGGTCTTTTGATCTCACAGCCAGACTACGGCGAGCAGGCGTTGGAGATCTGTGACGTTCTGATCAGGTCCGGTTCGATCGATGTGGTCGTTATCGACTCGGTGGCGGCGCTCACCCCTCGTGCGGAGATCGAAGGGGATATTGGGGATGCCCATGTGGGGCTCCAGGCTCGGCTGATGTCGCAGGCGATGCGTCGACTGACGGCAAACTTGAATCACACCAATACACTCGCTATCTTCATCAATCAGCTGCGGGAGAAGATTGGGGTGATGTATGGTTCGCCAGAGGTAACCCCAGGCGGCCGCGCACTCAAGTTCTACTCGTCGGTCAGGCTCGATATTCGAAAAGTTGAGATCATCAAAGACGGCACAGAGATGGTCGGATCGCGCACCAGGGTGAAGGTCGTCAAGAATAAGTGTGCACCGCCATTTCGTCAGGCGGAGTTCGATATCATGTATGGCCATGGCATCTCGCGAGAGGGCTCGATCCTCGATGTGGGAGTGGAGCTGGGTCTGATCAAAAAGTCGGGTTCGTGGTACACCTATGAGGGTGAGCAACTTGGCCAAGGACGAGAGAATGTAAAGACGTTTCTCGCTGCTAACCCACAGCTCATGGCGGAGTTGGATCAGAAGATTCGTGAAAAGGTCAGTGGGACGGTTGTTGAGGGTTTGACCCATGGGATGCTCCCAGCCGATGATGAGGAGGCATTTTCAGAGACGGCAAACTAGTTTGCGGCTCAGCAGCGGACTGCATTCGCTAACGGTGAGAGTGGTCGACGGATTCGGTGTCCGCCGGGTCGTCGACCACTTGTGTTTGGTGGCGATCTCTCTTCTCGCCATGGTCACATCGGTCAGAGGTTGTACGCGGCGGGTAGCCGGTGTTGTGTGCCAATGGCGGTGCGGGTTGGGGCAGATGAGGGGAGGGGCAGGGATTGCGTGACCGCACCTCGATGCACCGCACCTCGATGCACACAGCACGCCGTGCACATAGATCGGCTGCCTGCGGACGAGTGAAGCCCAATATGATTGACCGGCGGTGCCATGCGGGCAACTTCGAGTGTTGATGAGCCGATCGTGAGTGGTTGCCCTTTCTCAGGTGGCGTTGCGCGGGCCACTAGACTCCTTTGGTAGATGAAGAGCTTTTACGTCAAGACATTTGGATGCCAGATGAATGAGAATGATTCTGAGCGTATTGTGGCGTTGTTGCGCCGTCAGGGCATGACGCCAGCGACCTCAGAAGAGATTGCTGATGTGGTGGTCTTTAACACCTGCACCATACGGGAGAACGCTGATAATAGGTTCTTTGGGCAGGTCAATAAGTTGAGGGAGCGACGTGCGGCCGATTCGCATCTACGGATTGTGGTGGCAGGATGTTTGGCGCAGGGTGAACAAGAGGCGATCTTTGATCGGGCTCCCCATGTCGATGTCGTCGTCGGTACGCATGCGTTGGCGTCGATCGTGGAGTTGCTCGAACGTAGCGATCAAGAGCGCCGGGTGATCGACGTGAGAGAGATAGCCCAAGGACCTGATCCGCTGGCTGATCTTGGTGCCGAGCCGACGGAGGGACACAAGGCTTGGGTGACCATTCAAACCGGATGCGACAACAACTGTGCCTTTTGCATCGTTCCCCAGGTGCGAGGGGGTGAGGTCAGCCGTCCTTTCCAGGCAGTCGTGGATGAGGTGCGCAGCCTTGCATCGCAAGGGGTGACCGAGGTCACGCTTCTGGGGCAGAATGTCAATTCCTACGGACGCGACCTTACTCGACGGTTGCGCACCGAGCAGGAAGGTTCGCATGACCGAGGTTACTTGACAGGACAAGTCTATGTCAGCGGCTCCATCGCAAGGATTCGCCCTCTCTTCGCCGATCTCTTGCGAGCCGTTGGTGCAGTTGACGGGATACGTCGTGTGCGGTTTACCTCACCGCATCCCAAGGATATGCGCGAGGAGACGTTTCGCGCGATGGCGGATTCACCAGCGGTGTGTGAGAGCCTACACTTCCCGTTACAGTCTGGCAGTGACCGCGTGCTCGCGGCGATGCATCGAGGGTATCGTGGCGCACGGTTTTTCGAAAAGCTTACCCAGGCAAGGGAGATCGTACCTGACCTTGCCGTGACCACTGATATCATTGTCGGTTTTCCTGGTGAGACCGATGAGGATTTCGAGGCCACACTGGAGTTGGTGGCCCGGTGTGAGTTTGATTCCGCCTTCACCTTTATCTATTCGCCGCGTCCTGGCACCGAGGCCGGTGCTTGGACGGATCGTTTCGTCGACCCGGAGGTAATCGCGCAACGATTCGCGCAGCTCAAGCTCGTGACTGAACGAAGTGCCTCGGCTAAACATCGGGATCGTGTCGGTCGTGTCGAGGAGATCCTCATCGATGGTCCTTCGAAGCGGGATGCCTTAGTCGCCTCGGGGCGGACGCGGCAAAACAAGTTGGTCCATTTGACTGGGTTTGATGGCGAACGCAATCGGGGACGTTACGTGCAGGCCCGTATTGTCGACGCTGGTGCCCATTTTCTCCATGGAGAGATCTTGGAGGCGCCCCGCTGAGTAGTGAGCCTTCCGCTGTGGCCACGTTCTCAGGCCGGGTCTAGGTTGCTGCAGGCGCGATCACCAAGGGGACAGAAGTTCGTTAAGTTCCTTGCGCTCCGACGTGGGTTCGTGGGGTGAGGCGGGTCGATTCGATCGCTGTACCTGCCTCGTCTCTTCGGATGCGCTCGCAAGGGGTGCATAGCCCAAGCGCAGTGCTCCCCAATGGAGCCCTGCTACGTAGATGGGTGCGGAGGCATCCTTCATCAAGAGGAAGTTGCCTCCTCCCATGTCTCTTCGGTAGGTCTGGAGGAGAAACTCGTCACGGCTGCGTGCAGCGTGGATCCCTGTCGGGTCGGCGAAGAATCGATGGTTACGACAGTGGGCGGCGTTCCAAACGGGGTCCCCAGGCGTGGGAGGGAGCGAGTACTTAAGGTTATGGGTTGAGAGGTAGCCGTTGCGATCGACGACAGCCGCAAAGACTACTGCTGGTGAGTAGTCGAGGAAGTCTTCAAGGAGATCTTGGACAGTACGATCGACGAATTCAGTGAAACGGGTGAGGTGTTGTTGGGGATTGGTGCCCGGAACCTCCTCGTACTCCTCGTCAAAGAGTGTCTCGATGCTCACTTCACCTGCGGCAAGAGCACGCTCCATCCGTTCCTCGATGACGTGAGCACAGCGTACAACCTCCATCACCAAGGGCGTATCGCTTGTTTCCACTCCAACCTTCGCGCTGAGTTGAACGAGCGAGTTCGTCCTCCGCATCAGGTGTTCAAGGCTTGCCGTCGCGGCGTTGAGGTCGTTTTCGGAGTGCTCAACGCCATCGAAGAGCGAGAGTAGTGAGTTCGAAAAGAGGCCGACCTTCTCATTGATCGTCCTTGAGAAGGTCGCGATCGCCTCAACTCGATGATCGAGGATCTGACTTTCCTCTTGAGAGCGCTTGATGGATGTGGCGACGATGTCGATCGCACTGCGGGCACGTTCAGCACCGCGACGCGCACCCTTGGTTGTGCCTCCCAACTCATTGACCGATTCGATCAGTGGATCAAGCGTGGTTGAGATCGACGCGGCTGCATCGATCGCTTGGTCAGCCAAATCTCGTATCGCGTTGGCGATGACGGTGAAACCGGTCGCACCAGTGCCTGCGCGAGCGGCCTCGATGTGGGCATTAAGGGCCAACACGTGGGTTTGCTGCGCGATGGAGTCGAGGTGGTGGGCGATACGCCCGACATCTTCCATCTCCTGTTGGAGGGTCTCAAGTTGGGTACTGGTGTCGGCCACCCATTGGATCATGTAGTTGACCTCTGCGAGTGATGCCGCCATCTCGTTGCTGGATTGTTCAAGCTCAAGGTTCATTTTCCGGGTAGCATCGGCGGCGGCTTCGGCATCATCAGAGAGGGAACGATTGCCATCACGCAGATCGCGGGCGGCCAAGGTCAGCTCTTTGAACAATTCGACCTGATCGGTGATGTTGGTGGCGATTGACTCCACCTTGGTGGCTGCCTCGACGACGAGCAGACCGGTTTCTCCGATCTCATCGGCCATCTGCTCGATCGTGGCCGCCTGTGCCGTCGTGATCTGTTTGACTTCGGGCGAGGCGGGGCGCGAAGAGGAATGCCTGCGTCTACCACGAATCATCCGTCTCCTCCTCAAACCAGCTCTCGTTAGCTGGTTTCGTCACGACCAGGGCATCGCTTGAGGTTTTGTCATCTGCCCGGCACCGTTGCTCGCTAGCGAGTGTTCTTGGTTGTCTGCCTGACTTGCGCCTGCTCGTCGTATCGCCGGGCCATGCGTCCCGGTGGAGCTGTTGAGGCGGGAGGGATGGCATCGTGTCGCATCAACAATATCGCGTCCACAATATCGCATACACAGCCCTCTGGTGATACTTGTTCGTTGCGATCGTGGCACGTTCATCCAACAACCCAGTGAGCCTGAACGATGCGGGATGGGGGAGTACGCACTTGGATGCCGTGGCAGGTGCACTTTTGTTTTGCGTGGAATCGACTAGCCTCGCTAGCGTGGAGCAAGTTCCTAGAGGTTGGAGCGTTGAAGGAGCAAAGCTCGTTCGTCGCATTGAACTCGATGACTACTGGAAAGTCGTCGTTGCAAGCTTGGCGATCTCGTTGTTGGCGATCTGGCGTGATCATCATCCAACGCTTATCGTGGAGTTTCGAAGTCTCGTGGTTGAACTCTTCAGCCACGACGTCGGTGCGATCACCGACCGCGACCTTGAGCTGGCGCGTTTGATCAACGGGGTGATTCCGCCGCGTGCAATGGGCCAGGACGGGCAAGTTGGCGAGGAGCCCGTTGGGCCACCTCGCACTGCTCAATTTTGATCCAGCCGCTATTGATCCAGCCGGTTCAGTCAACGCTTCAAGGCGAGCGAGTCCGTTGTGTGGAGCCCGCGTCCGAGACGAGCCAGTGCCGGCAGAGCCGCGAGATCTTACGCCCGTCTAGTTGATGTGTAGCTCTAAGAAGGGTGTATCCAGGAGCCAGTTGGGATCGGGCGTTCTTCCAAGACCAAGCCCCCTCGGGCACTCGATGCTCCCATCGTCAGAGAGAACAAAGGGCTCGGTGATGTCACGCGCAAAATAGTGATCGCTAGCGGCGAGGTCGCCAACGCGGTCGAAGGCAGGGTGGGAGGCGAGGGCGAGATTGTGGGCCCGACCGATGCCGGTCTCGAGCATACCACCGATTCTGAGGTGCAACCCCTCGTGTTGACAGCGGTCAATGATCTTGAGTGACTCCACGTATCCACCCACACGGCTCGGTTTGAGATTGATCGTAGGCGCCATCCCCAGCCGTAGCGCGGTGATGATGTCGTCGACACCGCTGATCGTTTCATCAAGACCGATAGGGGTGGTCAGTCGTTTGGCGAGCTCCACATGACCGACAAAGTCCCGCTCTAAGAGGGGTTGCTCGATGAGCGCGGCGCCGGTGGCGTCAATGCGGTCGAGTTGGGTTCCACTGGCGCCCGCATAGCTCTCGTTGGCATCGAGAACTAAATGTTCCATCGGGAAGGAGGTGCTCGCTAGTTCCAGAATGGCCGAATCGGCATCGGGTGCGACTTTGGCTTTGAAGAAGCGATACCCTTGCCGCCGGAGATCGGTGAGTTCTCCAACGAGAGCCTCGATGTCGGTGCTGAGCGATAGTGTGACGCCGGCGGGGACGTGAGTGCGGCTGGTCGGAATGCCGAGGAGCTCGGAGAGGCTCACCCCCTCATGCTGGGCCCAGAGGTCAAAGAAGGCCATCTCGACACTTGCCCGAGCCATCTGATTGCCCTTGACCGTTGCCATCCTGGTGGCGATCTCAACGTGCGAGGAGAAGTTGCGAGCCAGGAGAGGAGCCAAATGGTGTTCGATGATCTCAAGGCAGGTAGTGACCGTCTCTGGCCAGTAACTCGGATCATTTTGCGCACTGATCTCAGACCAACCGCTTGTTCCCTCATCGGAGAGCAGTTCAAGCAGGTAGGTGCGCTTCGCTTGTTGGATACCTTCGGCTGACCGAAAGGGCGCCACCAGATCGAGAGTAACGGGGTACAGGCGGAGGCTCGCTAGCCGGATCACGTCAGGTCAGGATACCGTTGATACTCCGGGAAGTTGCCATAGAGCCGGGACTCCGGTGGCCCCTCGGTGACGGCCTGCACCAGATATTCACCTCCGACGAAGGCACCCTTCCACGAGGCTCCTCGTCCTCCAAAGGGCTCCGCTTTATCCCCTCGAGACTTGGGCTGATTGATACCCACCTTGAAGGCATTGACCTCTGTGGCAAGAGTTCCCGCCAGTTCAAGGTCGTCGCTGGCAATCGAGGAGACGAGAGCGCCGTTGGAGACGTTCATCTTGGCGAGGAGTTCAGCGGTCGTATCGACGATGACCAAGGTATCGACTGGTCCAAATGGCTCGGCATGGTAGAGAGGTGACGAGCGTGGAGGGTCAAGAATAGCGACGGGGGCCACGTAGGCACTCAAGTCTTGACCTTCGATGAAGCGCCCTGGATCAAGCTTGCCGCGATAGATGGGCACGCCTCCACGGTCGATCGCATCAGCGATGTTGGTCCGCAGGTCGGCCGCCTTGGCAGCGTTGATCACGGGTCCAAAGTCCACATCGGGGATCGGGTCGCTGGGATCGGCGACCGCGAGTGGGTGGCCGACGGTCAGTGAGGAGACGACGGGGATATACATGGCGAGGAAGTCGTCAAAGAGCTGTCGTTGGATGACGTAGCGAGGATAGGCGGTGCATCGTTGTTTGGCGTACTCAAAGCCCTTTTTGATCATTGGGGCGAGTAGATCCCACTGGGAGAAGTTCCAGATTCCCCAGGCGTTGAGTCCTTCCTGCTCAAGCATGTGGCGCTTGTCGGTACGAACCAAGTCGGAGGCGATCTTGCCACCAGTATCTCGCCCACCGACGAAGGCGAGTGCACCGATCTCGGGCGAGCGTACCAGCACGGAAGAGAGCTTACCCCCGAGGCCACTGACGAGGGTAACAGGCAGACCCTCCTCGATGGCGAAGGACATGGCAAGCGTGAGTGCTACGACGCCACCATCGGTTGGTGCCTTCGCGATGACGGCGTTGCCAGAGAGCATCTGGACATAGAGGGCGTGTGCGAGTACTGACAAAGGGTAGTTCCATGAGGCGATGTTGGATACCGGGCCAGGTAGTGGGCCGCGTCCGTCAAGCATGCGGTCGATCTCAGCGAGATACCATTCGACGCCCGAGGTAGTCCGATCGACCGAGACCAGTGCCTGACGATAGGGTTTGCCGATCTCCCAGGTGAGGAGGAGTGCGAGGAGCTCGCGATGTTGCACGATCTTGGCGATGGCGCGTTCTGTCCGGGCCTTGCGCTCGGCTAGTGGAACCTTGATCCACTGGAAGTGCTCGGCGACGCAGCTATCGAGGGCAGCTGCCGCCTGATGGGTCTCAAGGAGAAGGGGGCCGTGAATGCGTGTCTGGTCGATGGGGGAAGTGGCGGGGTGAACCTCGCCCTCTTCCCGCCATTGACCACCCCAATAGTTTGCTACTCCTGATTTCGTAAAGGCTTGTGGGGCGATCGCAGCTGCCTGCGCGTAGAGTTCTTCCCAACTTGTTCCGGGCTTGAGTTGCATAGGTTCCTTCCAGGGCCAGCGATCTCAATAGTCTCTCCCCTTGGTGTCGATGTACCTTGGTATCAACGCACCTTGGTGTCAATGCACCGCCACAGCGGATGGGACGCACGGATTGAGCTACGGGATCGGGTCTTCGTCGTTGCCTCCATCCTAGTGGCTAGGCTGGACAGGGTAGGTGCATGATCGATTGGGCTGGTGAGGGAGGACGAACGCGAAAGTTAACGGGTGTAGCGATCGTAGGACCGACGGCGTCGGGCAAGACCGAGTTTGCCCATGTGCTTGCCCATAGACGGCGTGATCTTGTGCCGGTCGCTGTTGATGCGCTGACGGTCTATAAGGCGCTACCCATCACCACAGCGATGCCAGAACCGACGGCCATTGCTGAACTCGACTATCGATGTGTAGCGCATGTGCCTGTTGATGAGGAGTACTCCCTCGGTCAGTTCCTTCAGGACCTTGATCGTGAGCTGTGTCGACTCAGCGAAGGGGGACAACGGCCACTTTTTGTGGGAGGAACGGCACTCTGGATCCGTGCGGTAGTGAATGGTTTCGTCCCGCCCAAAGGGGCACCTGGCCTGCGGCATTGGTTGGAGACTCGTCTGTGTGACGACGCTGACGATCAATCTGCTTATCATCTTCTCACTCAACTCGACCCACGGGCGGGGGAGTTGATCGACCCCCGTAACCGTCGGCGTCTTCTGCGCGCGCTCGAGGTAGCGCTCGCCAGCGGTGCGACTGAGTCGGTAGCCGGTGACCGGTTGGGTGTCGACGGTCCTCAACGATACCCGCAGATTGGACTCGCGCTCGAACCAGAGGTGCTTACCCGCCGAATCTCGCTGCGCATCGAACACCAGATCGCCCGCGGATGGGTTGATGAGATAGCACGGGTGCTCACCATGGACCCATCACGAACAGCGCGTGCCGCGATCGGTGTCACAGAGCTCAGCGACTACCTCGCAGGCAAATCCTCCCTTGATGAGGCGATTGAACGCATCGCGCGACGAACCCGCCGCCTCGTCAAGCGTCAGTTGAGTTGGCTGCGACGAGATCCTCGGATCGTGTGGGTGTCGAGTATCGACGAAGGATTACACCAGGCTGATCGGCTTCTCGACCAGATAGTGAGCGGACATTGGAGCCCAGACACAATCCATGGTCCTCGCAGGGCCGCCGGGCCTTTCGCAGAGAGCCCAGCCAAAGAGAATTGGATCGAGAACGATCTGGGGGAGATCGATCCAGCGTTTGTCACTCCCGCCGCAGGAGCGCCCTACAATGGCCGCGATATGCAGCGAGTGGAGTCGGCGCTCGCTCAGGATCACAGCATTGGGGAGGGGGAAACACTCCGAGGGGTGTTCCGGCCACAGATTATCGAGAGGAGAGATGACGAGTTGCAAGTAGTGAAATATACGGGAGCAGGCAATGATTTTCTGATTGGGGAGATGCCGAGCCAGCTGCCTGATGGTGTCATGATCTCGGCGTTGCTCGATCGGAGCCATGGGGTGGGCGCTGACGGACTGATCCTCGTTGAGGTAGCTCAAGGGGCTCAGCCACGGATGCACCTCTATAACCAAGATGGATCGCGCGCTGAGATGAGTGGGAATGGCCTACGCTGTCTCGGTCATTATCTTGTGGAACGGCATGGATTGGGACCCTCACTCTCGATCATGACCGATGCAGGGCTTCGCTACTATCGTCTTGTCGAGCAGGGTAACTGGGCATGGATTGGTGAGACGACCATGGGTGTGGTGGAGATGACTATTGAGCCTGACGGGAGCTTTCTCGTCGATGTTGGGAACCCTCATCGGGTGATCGTGATGGGTGGGCTCGCCGAGCTCGAGGGTCTCGATATCGCTGCCGAAGGAGCTAAGCAGCAGGGGCTCGCTCTTGCAACCGATGGTATCAACGTGGAGTGGATTGTGCGCAGTGAGGACGGCTGCGTGATGAGGGTTTTTGAACGCGGTGTCGGACCGACGATGGCATGTGGAACTGGTTCGGTGGCCGCCGCCTGGGTAGCTCGCTCTCTTGGATGGATTCGAGAGCGGGCGGTCGTTGAGAACCCGGGAGGTGAGCTTTCCGTCCACTTTGGGGCGCCATCGACGAACGGACTTGCCGCCGATAACGGCGACGAGCATGGTGCGCCGACGCGATTGAGTGGAGCTGTCGATCGTGGCGAGTCATCTGGTGTCGTTCAAGCAGCACCGGAGGTATGGCTGCGGGGCCCGTCACTGCTGATCGCTGATATCACCCCGGCTCGGTGGTTGTTCTCCTCATGACCCTCATTGAACGGAGCTTTCAGGAACGCATACTACTTGTTGGGGTAGCGGCGAGTGGCCGTGAGCGGCAGATGGTCAACGACCAGCTCGACGAGCTGGCCAGTCTGGTCGATACCGCCGGTGCACTGGTGGTGCATCGAGAGATACAGGTTCGCGAACGTCCCGATCCGGCAACCTATATCGGTAAAGGTAAGGTTGACGAGTTAGCGGCGCTTTCTGAGAGCTTCGACGTCGATACAGTGGTCTTTGACGATGAGCTGACCCCTGGACAGCAGCGCAACCTTGAGAAGGTTTTAGGCCGGACAGCCATCGACCGTACCGCCGTAATTCTCGATGTGTTCGCTCAAAATGCGAGGAGTCAAGAGGGTAAGGCGCAGGTTGAGCTCGCGTTATTGCGCTACCGATTACCTCGATTGGTGGGTCGACGAACGAACCTCTCTCAGCAGGTTGGGCGCATTGGTACACGGGGCCCTGGTGAGACAAAGCTCGAGGAGGATCGTCGACGCATTCAAGAGCGCATCGGCCAGCTGCGTCGTGAGTTAGCAGCGCTTGAGCGACAGCGGCGGCTGCAGCGTAAGTCACGTCTGTACGGTCGCAACTTACAGGTGGCGTTGGTTGGTTACACCAACGTAGGTAAGTCATCCCTACTCAACGCGCTCACCGGTGCCGATGTCGTGGTCGAGGATCGTCTCTTTGCTACGCTCGACCCTCGGACCAGACGTTTGAAGCTTCCAGGGGGAGAGACGATCCTCCTCGCCGACACCGTTGGATTCATTCGCAAGCTCCCGCATCAGTTAATCGAAGCCTTCCGATCAACCCTCGATGCGGTGGCAGAGGCTGACCTTCTAGTCCATGTCGTTGATGCATCAAGTGCGCACGCACTGGACCAGATGCGTGAGGTGCGGGCGACATTGGCCGAGATCGGAGCGAACCAGGTGCCCGAACTGGTGGTGTTGAACAAGATCGACCTTGGGTATGCCACGAGTGATCTGCCAGCGGGATTCCCCATCTCGGTGGCGTCTGGAGAGGGCATTTCCGAACTGCTCGGGGTGATTGGAGACCGCTTGCGGGCGTTGAACCGGATCGAGATCTTTCGTGTCCCCTTTGATCGGGGTGACATTCTGGCGGAGATCCATCGAGAGGCTGAGGTGCTTTCGGAGGAGAGTCTCGATGGTTATGTCGAGCTGAAGGTGCGAGCCGACGATGCGGCGCGTGCACTCCTGCGCCGTCATATTGATGGTGCCGATGGTGGCGCCAGTGATAGTGCCATTGACGGCATTCAGGAAGAGGTTGCCAACGATTCGGAAGGCCGATAGTGAGGTTCTCAGAGATCGTCGAGAGACATTGGTGCGTGGTGACGGTTAAGGTGGGGCTGTGAAGGAGTTTGCAACAACTGGAATTTCTACGGTCGCGATGCTACGGGAGATTGCCTATGAGAGTGGGCTTGAGGTGGTCGATGCTGCCGTTGGTTCACCCGTCGATCCTCCGCCGGCGGTCGTTCCGCGTCTGCTCGCTTCTTCAGGAACCGAGCGACACTATCCGCGATCTGATGGGTCGACCGCCTTCAAAGAGGCAGTCTTAGGCTGGCTGACCAGTGAAGTCGGTGTGGATCTCGACGCCCATCAAGTGGGCGCTACGATCGGATCGAAGGAATTTATCTCCTCCCTGCCACTGCTCCTGGCCAGGGGGCGCCCAGATCGTGATGTCGTGCTGATCCCACCGATCGCCTATCCGAGTTATGCAGTAGGTGCCAAGTGGGCAGGACTCGAGACCTACCGTGTTCCGGCGAAGACAGACGGGACGCTGGATCTCGATGCGATTCCGGAGGAGGTCGCAAGACGGGCGTTGCTGTTCTGGGTCAATTCACCAAACAATCCGACCGGGATGATCGAGAGTCTTGCCCCGGTGGCACACTTTGGAGATCGACATGGCGTGATCATTGCCTCCGATGAGTGCTATCACGACTTCGGTTGGACTCGCGAACCTGAGTCGTTGCTTGGATTCGGTGTTTCGGGGCACCTTGCGCTCTATTCGTTGTCCAAACGCTCAAATCTTGCTGGGCTTCGCATCGGTATGTACGCTGGTGATGGCGATCTCGTCCAAGAGATCGCCCTCGCGAGACGCGAACTTGGACTCATGCCTCCAGGTCCGGTGCAGGCGGTCGCTGCTGGAGTCCTGGGAGATCGAGAGCATGTCGTTGAACAGCGTCGTCGGTACGCTGAACGGCTGCGTTTGGTCTCCGGCTGGCTAGAGAACCTGCTTGGTGTTCCGGTGCGGCTTCCCGATGGCGGGATCTATCTCTGGGTGCGCGCGCCCGAGGAGTTCAATCAAGACGGCGCAACGCTCGGTGTAATGCTGGCCAGAAAGTTTGGATTGGTCACGGCGCCAGGTGCCGACTATGGTGATGCTCGTTTTCTACGCGTCTCCATGACGATATCTACCAAACAGATGGAGACATTAGCGTCGCGGCTTGGGTGACCCGGGTAGGTTAGACCGGTATGGTTGTTTCTGCCGAGATCGAGGCTCTCTATGAGCGACGCAACTCGTTGTCACCCGATGACGTGCATGCAAGGCGACAGGTGTTTGAGGTACTTACCGAACTCGACCAGGGCAGGTTACGTGTCGCAGAGTTCGATGAGTCCACTGGGACGGTCATCGTTCACGAGTGGCTGAAGAAGGCGATTCTGCTCTCCTTCCGCCTCCGTGGACTATCGACGCATACGGTTGGTCCTTTTGAATTTGTGGATCGACTGCCACTGAAACGCGATTACGCCAAGGCCGGTGTACGTGTCGTCCCTGGGGCTTCGGCGCGTTTTGGATCCTACCTCGGCCCAGGAGTTACCCTCATGCCGAGCTATGTTAATATCGGGGCTTGGGTTGGAGCTGAGACGATGGTAGACACGTGGGCTACTGTCGGCTCCTGTGCGCAGATCGGCGAACGTGTCCACCTATCAGGGGGGGTCGGAATCGGTGGCGTGCTTGAACCCCCTCAGGCGGTACCGGTCATTGTCGGTGACGATGCCTTTGTGGGCTCTCGTGCCATGGTGGTGGAGGGTGCGCGCGTGGGGGATGGCGCCGTGATTGGCGCTGGGACAATTGTAACCCCTACGATCCCGATTTTTGATCTTGCTACCGGTCAGGAGCTTGAACGAGGAGTGATTCCTGCATGGTCGGTCGCGGTGACAGGGACGAGACTGCGTGAGAGTGTGGGGGCCACCTTCGGCATGAGCTGCATTCTGATCATCTCTCGGCTTGACCCGGGGCGGCGGCACGAGAAGACGGAACTCAACGCGATTCTGCGAGATCACGGTGCGGGTCTGTGAGTGACCTCCTGGTCACGTACGCTCGAGAGCTGCTGGCAATCCCCTCGGTCTCGGGGGAGGAGAAGGCTATCGCCGATTACGTGGTAGCGCAACTGAGCAGTAAGGCGAACTGGCGAGTGGATCGGGTTGGCGACACGATCATCGCTCAACGCGACGGGAAGGTCGGTGCGAGAATCCTTCTCTGTGGGCACCTCGATACCGTCCCTGGCGATCCACATATTGATGAGGACGATGAGGCGTTCTACGGTCTGGGTTCCTGCGACATGAAGGGTGGTTTGGCGGTGATGCTAGCCCTTGCCGATCGGGAGTATGCCAGCGCGCTGACCTTGGTCTTTTACCCTTGCGAGGAGGTTGCCTTCGACCGGAATGGTCTGCATTCCCTTAGTCCCTCCTGGGAGGCGATGGTGGCTGACCACGATCTAGCGGTCTTGCTGGAACCCACCGATGGGGTCGTGGAACTCGGGTGCCAAGGGACTCTGAGAATGCGTTTTGAGCTGATGGGTGCGCGCGCACACACCTCTCGACCATGGATGGGTCAGAACGCGATCGATCGCCTGGGGGTGGTTCTGGAGCGGGCATCGGAGTTTGAACGACGGAGTCCTGTCCTTGGGCGGGTGAGCTTCCAAGAGTCATTATCGCCAGTACGTGTCGAGAGTTTTGTCGCCAACAACGTGGTGCCAGACGAGGCAAAGTTATGGATCAACTACCGTTTTGCGCCGGATCTCACCACTGCCGAGGCCCAGGCACGACTTCTTGCTTGGTTCAAACCAGTGCTCGGTGAGAACGATATCGTCGTTCTTGAGGATGGCGCGGCCGGAGCCAGGCCCGTATCGAGTGGCTTTGAGGGACTGATCGATGCTGCAGGCCAGCCCAAAGCGAAACTTGGTTGGACAGATGTGAGTTTTCTCGCCTCCCTGGGCCTTCCTTCGGTGAACTATGGACCAGGGGAACCGCTCCTGGCGCACAGTGGACATGAACGATTGGTCAAGTCGGCGTTAGCGACGACGCTCGAGACGCTCTCTGAGTGGATCTTGAGCCAAGCAGGCTGAATCAATCAGGCTGAATCAATCAGGCTGAAGCAATCGGGCCCGGCTCATCAGGCTGGGGTCAGGCAAGGCCGACGTTGTGTACATCGGTAAGGTCGTCCATCGGTATGGTCTGGTTGCTAGCGATACCACTCAGGTGCTGAACTACCCTTGGAACTAGAGAGTGCGCCAGATGGCGATCACCTTTCCTTGGACTCGCCCTCGGTTGGTGATCTCTGTTGGGAGCTGTAGGTTTGGGTCCCGCCGATTGCGAGCCTCTAGCAACACGCGATTGCCCACCTTTCGTAACACCTTGATCGTTCCGAATTGATCGTCGATTGTCGCGATCACGATCTCACCGTCGTGAGCATCGGCTTGCTGATGCACGATGGCGTAATCACCGTCAAAGATCCCGACGTCGACCATGGAATCACCGCGGACTCGCAGGGCAAAGTGATCACCGCTCCCGATCATCGATGCTGGGACCGCAAGCGTCTCGGTGGTGGTTGCCTCTGCGACCACCGAGTAACCAGCGCCAACATCAGCCAGCAGCGGCAGCTCGATAGCTCGCGGTGGTTCGTTGGCAAGCGAGATCGCCCGCGAGCGTGTAGGGTCGCGATGGATCAACCCATCGGATTCAAGTCGCCGAAGATGGTGCTGCACGGAGGCAGGAGAGGAGAGTCCAACATGAACGCCGATCTCTCGAATCGAGGGTGGGTAGCCACGCTGGTCGAGGGTCTCTTTCAGGAAACTTACGATTTCGGTTCTCACATCGTTGTTGGTTCTTGGCACGGCGAGACCCCTTTCGTTGCCACTAGTATAGCAGAGGTTCTCGTACAGATGTTTACCACCAGCCGTACTATCGCGTTGGCGGTTATGCTAGGCATCGTAGCCCCAGTAAAGGAAACCAAATTAGGTGCGATGCCCCTATTGCAATGCGGATGACACGCGAGTCATCGAGTCTCGTGTGGTGGAAGATGGTGAGGCGATTCGTCGCCGCCGTGAATGTGGTAGCTGTTCGAGGCGATTTACTACCTTTGAGCGCTACGCCGGTGCGAAGACCATGGTGATCAAACGTACTGGCGAACACGAGGAGTTCGATCGCGAGAAGATTGTTCGCGGTATGCTGGCCGCATTGAAGAATCGACCGGTGGCCCCAGCGGAGGTTGACCGGATCGTCTTCGACCTTGAGGAACAACTTCGATCCCTTACCGAGGTCACCTCGACGGAGATTGGTCTGCGGATACTGGAGCAACTGCGTACGTTAGACGAGGTCGGCTATCTCCGCTTTGCCAGCGTGTATAAGAACTTCGATGGGGTGGATGATTTTCGACGCGAGGTTTTGGAAATTGATGATCGGAGTTTTACGTTGCGTAAGAAAGAGGATGAAGGAGGACGCGAGTGAATCGGGTCAAAAGTACGGAAATAACGATTCACGCTCCGGCAGAGGAGATTTTTGACTATCTCGCTCGGCCGGAGAATCATGTCGCGGTCGATGGGTCAGATACAGTCCGCCAAGCCCTCGTTGGGCCGGAGCGGCTCTACCCCGGCGCGAAGTTTCGTATGAAGATGCATATGTTTGTGCCCTACACCATCACGAATACGGTCGTGACCTTCGCAGAGAACTCGGAGATTGCTTGGCGCCATTCGGGGCGACATATCTGGCGGTACCAGCTACAGGATCTTGGCGATGGTACTACCAAGGTGACAGAGTCCTTTGAGTGGGGTAAGGCTCCTTTGCGCTTGGTCTATGAACTGACTGGCGTTCCCAGCCGTAACCTCACCGCCATGGTCAACACGTTGACCAACCTAAAGAAGCACTTTGAGGTCGACGTACAAAAGTGATCTGAGGGTGCTCACGCGTTCGATCGGCGCACGCGGCACGCTTACTTCTCACTGCTACCCACCGGTATGGTGGAAACCTGTACGCCGGCCGTGTTGGCGTCGCATTGGTGAGGCAGAGCTGACATGGTGGTGTCGGCAACGAAGGATCGGTTGGATCCCTTTTCGCGAAGAGGGCTGAGAGGGAGTAGCTAACTCGCCTGGCCTACTCGTTCGAGGCTAGGCCGTTGACCCGTGGTGGCCTTAACGCGCTAGCCCTTGGTAGAGCCCGACGATGCGGTCGCTAAGAGCGTCAAAAAGGCCCGATCCTGCGGCGACGGTAAGCCCATCATCGCCAATCCCCGGCAGATCGGTTGCGAATCTGGCTCCTGCCTCCGTAGCGACGAGGGATGCAGCTGCATAGTCCCAAACCTTCAGCCCTGTCTCGAAGTACCCATCGACTCTACCCGCACCAGTCCAACAGATGTCGATGGCTGCCGCTCCAAAGCGCCGAATGTCGCGTATCTCGTCGATGACTTCGTGGAGGACCTGCGCCTGGAGTTTACGAGTGGTGGCACTGTAGCCAAAGCCGGTGCCACAGAGCGCCCTGGCCAATTCAGTCTCCTGGCTCGCCTGCAGGGGTACGCCGTTGCAGGTGGCTCCCTGGCCCCGGACGGCTTGAAAGAGTTCGTTGTGACCGACGTCAAAGACTAATCCAACCTCAACCCGGCCATTGATCTCCGCCGCGATGGAGATCGCATAGGAGGGGATCGAGTAGCTGTAGTTGACGGTCCCATCGATTGGGTCGACAATCCAACGAGTGGTGCCAGCCGCATGATCGGTGGCGCCGTACTCCTCGCCGATAAAGGTATCGTTGGGCCGTTGCTCGGCAATGGTGTCGCGGATGGCTCGTTCGAGGGCTCGATCGGCCGCGGTGACGGGATCGGTGTCAGAGGATTTGGTATCAATGACCTGACGAGATTGCTGCGGCAGGGAGGCGCGAGCCTTGGCAAGGGCATCGAGGGCAGTGGGCAAGAGTTCGTGGTTCACCCCTCCAAGTTAGTGTGTAGGTCACCTTGGTCGGGACCGGAGGCCCTAAAGTGAGAGAGATGGAAGTGATCGACCTCCGCTCTGATACCGTTACCAAGCCTTCGACGGCGATGCGAGCGTTCATGATGGAGGCTGAGGTGGGTGATGACGGCTATGGGGAGGATCCAAGCGTTGCAGCACTGGAGCGTCGGGTCGCTGAGCTGACTGGCTTTGAAGCTGGCCTCTTTGTCGCCTCCGGTACCATGGGCAACCAGGTCGCACTGCGCACGCTGGCCCAACCGGGTGATCCAGTCATCGTAGCAGCTCGTGCACACCTCTTACAGTTTGAGGCGGGGGCCTCGGCCAAGAATGCGAGTATTCAGTTGCTTACGGTGGACGATGGATTGGGTTATCCTGACCCATCACAGGTCGCTGATCTGGTACGCCAGTATCGTCGGCTGCACAATCCGATTCGTCTCATCGCCATCGAGAACACCCATATGCCAAGTGGTGGAAGGCCGATCGATCGCGATGCGCTCGTGACGCTCCTTGCAGCCGCTGACGGCACCCCTGTGTATATCGATGGAGCACGTCTGTGGAATGCAGCGGTTGCTCTCGATGTCGCGCCAGCGCTTCTCTGTCAGGGATCCGTTGCGGTGAGTACCTGTCTGTCAAAGGGGTTGGCAGCTCCGATGGGCTCGGTTCTGTCCGGTTCGACTGAGTTCATCAGCCGTGCTCGAGTGGAGCGTGCACGACTCGGCGGACGTCTTCGTCAAGCGGGTATCATGGCGGCCGGTGGCCTCTACGCGCTAGACCATCATATGACCCGCCTCGCGGAGGACCATCGACGCGCCCAGCGTCTAGCCTCGTTGATCAGCACTCAATTGCCAGCCACGACTGCCGATGTTCAATCCGTGGCTACCAATATCGTACTTGTGAAGGTCAAGGATCCGACGGAGAGCCAACAGCGCTTGGCCGACCAAGGCGTCCTCTGTAACGTTCTACCCGCTGGCGAACTACGCCTTGTCACCCATCGCGATCTCGACGATCGCGCGATTGAACTCGCCGCGAGTCGCATCGTTGCGAGCCTGTAGCCGCTAGATCCGCGATGCACACCTATACAAAAATTCCCCACACGGCGTTGGCTATCTTTGCCCATCCTGATGATGCAGAGATCGCCTGTGGCGGCACCCTTGCTCGATGGGCCGCTGAGCGTTGTCACGTTATCCTCGCGGTAGCGACCCAAGGAGACAAAGGCGGTGATGGCGGTGATCCAGGTCGACTCTCTGAGGAACGCACGCGCGAACTGCTCGAAGCAGGAAGACTACTCGGGGTTAACGATGTCATTCAACTTGCCTATTTGGACGGAGAGCTTGAGAACTCGTTGGAGCTGCGCCGCCGATTGGTGACGCTCATCAGAAGTTTCCGCCCGGAAGTAGTACTCACCGGAGATCCGACTGCCGTCTTTTTTGGGGATCTCTACTACAACCATCGTGATCATCGGCAACTCGGTTGGGCGGTACTCGATGCGGTGTTTCCGGCGGCTCGTCAGCGCGCTTACTTTCCTGAGGCGGGGGATCCGGTCGAGGAGCTTGAGGTGCTCCTGGCGGCGTCGCTGGAGCCCAACACATCGGTCTCGATCGATGGACTGGTGGAGAAGAAGGTTGCAGCCATGAGGGCGCATCGAGCGCAGTTGGCGAGATATCAGGACGCGCTTGATCGTGTGGTGGCGGAGCGGGCGCGGCAGGCGGCGCGGCAAGCCGGCTTCTCTGGGGAGGCGGAGCTATTTCGCATGGTCCGGGGAGGTGCTTGAATGCTCGAAATCCGGGGCCCGGGTCATCATGAGCGGAGTCAGCTCGCTGCCCTTGTGGCACGGGTCTTGTCGGCGCAAGGACGCGAGGTATGGGTGCGCATGGATCTTCGGCCTCGTCTCGCTGCTGATATCGCCGGTGTCCTCGACGAGGGGGCGTCGCGAGTATTGCTCGTTGGCGAGGGGATGTATGGCATCGCATCCCGCGAGGACTTCGACAACGAAGTACCTAAAGGGGCGGTGCTGCTTGAGCTCCGCGCTACTGGAGATCTCCTCGGTCTGTATGACCCTTACGGAGAGCTATCCACCGGAGAGGTGGATGTGCTCCGACGTGAGGGAGTACTGGTCGATGGAGTTTCCTGAAGGATCGGCAAGATGATGGACGGACAGATAATGGAATTCTCGTGAAGCGATGATGGTTTTAGAGTTCGTGAGAGTCCAAACGACTACAATAATAAGCGCTACTTCGTACGAAGGTTGGATGTTAGGAGAGGAGGAGTCATGCCGCTAAATGAGGACGAGCAGCGGATTCTCCAGGAGATTGAGAAGACCTTCTACGAGAACGACCCGGAGTTCGCTGATCGGGTTCGCTCGGAGACGGTCTACAAGCACTCGGGCAGAAACCTTAAATGGGCAACGCTTGGTTTTGTCGTCGGCCTTGCCTTTACCATCCTTACGTTCACGATATCCGTTATCCTTGGTGCCGTTGGCTTTCTTGTGATGTTGGGGTCAGCGGTCTACTTCGAGCGCAACCTTCGAAGGGTTGGCAGAGCCTCGCTTCAAGATCTCTCGTCGCGCCAATTCAAACAGGGTGGGTTCAAATCGATGGGCAAGAAGCTTCGGGGTGAGGATCAATAGATTGCTGCTTCACCATCGCGACCGAGGACCGCTGTGGTATGAGTTGGCGATTCCGGGTGCGTAGCGGTGGATCTCTCCCTCTCTGAGGTTGCGGAGGAGTTTCGTCTTCAGTTTCGCTCCTTCCTCGCCGAGGAACTCCCCGCCGGTTTCGCTGGTGTTGGCGCACTCGCCATTGCATCAGTGTCCGACTTTGTGAGGTGGTGGAGGCTCCGCCTGTACGAGGGAGGCTTTCTCGCCGTATCGTGGCCAAAAGAGTACGGTGGTCGTGGACTGACGGTGGAGAGCGAGATTGTGATCGCTCAGGAGAGCGCCGCCGTTGGGGTTCCGACTGGGGGGCCTAACGACCACTTTGGTATCCAGATGTTGGGCAATACGCTGCTCGTTCATGGTTCCGAGGAGCAACGGAGGCACTTTCTACCTCGGATTATCGATGGCAGTTACCGTTTTGCGCAGGGGTATTCGGAACCCAACGCTGGGTCAGATCTGGCCGCACTTACCCTGCGTGGGCGTGTGGATGGAGATGAGGTCATCCTTGATGGTCAAAAGATCTGGACCTCCGAGGCGCACTTGGCTAACTGGATGTTTGTCTTGGCTCGAACCGACCCCGAGGCACCAAAACACCGCGGTATCTCCTTTGTGCTGGTACCGATCGAGGACGATGGGGGAACGGGGGATCTTCCAAACTCGGTAGGGCACCAAGCCAACGGAGTCGAGGTCCGCCCGATCCGGATGATCTCCGGTAAGTCTGAGTTCAACGAGGTGTTCTTCACTGGGTCGCGCGCAAAGCTCGATCATGTAGTTGGCGGACTTCATCAGGGCTGGGGCGTCGCCATGACCCTTCTGGGGTTCGAACGGGGTGAGGCTGCAGCAACCCTACCGATTCGATTCCAATCCGAGCTTGATCGTCTGGGCGAGTTACTCGCGGCTCGTGGTGCGTTCGATGATGCGGATCTCCTAGATCGGTTTGTCCTTTGCCAGACCCGACTCTTCGCGCTTCGGAGCATGGGTTACGGGTGGCTCTCAAATGTCCTTGCCGGAACGGAGCAAGGGGCGCAATCCTCTGTCTTTAAGCTCTTTTGGTCCGAATACCATCAACTTGTGACCGAGCTCGCGGTCGATGCGCTGGGTGGTGAGGCCCTCCTGCCCACAGGGCGTCCAAGCTCCTCCGCGTTTCGGACGGATGATGTGGGTGCTCCGAACTCCACACGATCATGGGATGAAGTCTTTCTCCATGCGCGAGCAGGCACGATCTATGCGGGGACCTCTGAGATCCAGCGCTCAATCATCGGAGAGCGTCTGCTCGGTCTTCCGCGGGAGCCACGGGGATGATTCTTGAGGCGTTTCGTCAGCTTTGGGCATTGACGGTAGGTTCGCGTGGTCGGCCGTGGTCGGTGAAACGACAGCTTCTCTGGTTGAAGTTTCGGATGGAGACCTACGCTGGTCCCGAAGGATCCATGGACTATGGCGAGGTGCTGCGTTTTCTTCGTTGGTCTGCAAGGGAGCGTGCCAGTTGGAGGCGGTTAGACTAGCGCTATGGAGAGTAGAGTCCATGCGTGATAGGCGGTCGAGTGCCGATAGCCGCTTGGTTGGGGACGTCTTCCCCCACAAGCTAGGTCGGTGTCGCGTTGATGGTTGCTATGTCTCCTTCGAGCCTAAGACCCCCGCCCTCCGAGGATACGCTTTTGAGTATCGCTGTTGTGGTGATGGGACGAGGCTGGTCAGGTAACGCCATGGCAGGGGTCCTCGTTCTGAATGCGAGCTACGAGGCTCTCTGTGTTGTTTCGACCCATCGGGCTATTGGCTTGGTCGTCGTTGGTAAGGCCGATGTGGAGCTAGGGACCTCCACGCTTTTGCATTCGGCTCGTATGGTGATCCCCGAGCCGTCGGTGATCCGGCTTCGCTACTTTGTGCGTGTTCCCCATCTGCGAAGAGTCGCACCCACGAAACGAGCTATCTTCGCCCGTGACCAGTATCGGTGTCAGTATTGCGGGGCACCAGCCGAGAACGTCGACCACGTGATTCCCCGCAGCCGTGGTGGACCACACCGGTGGGATAACGTGGTGGCTTCATGCCGGTCCTGCAACTCGCGGAAACGTGATCGCCTGTTGTCTGAGACAAACTTCGTGCTGCACCGACCGCCTCAGGTTCCGCGCGGCCGCACCTCGGCCATCATACTGCTCGGCCTCGTTCGAGACGAGTGGATTCCCTATCTCGACTACGAATTTGCCGCAGCTGAGCGCCCGTTCCAGGAGCTCAGCGGTTAGCGGATTCGCGACGAGAGAGAACGCTGGTGGCTTGGACGGTGTCTGGTGGCTTGGACGGTGTCTGGTGGAGTCGTTGGGTTGACCGACCTTCGATGCCGACGCATCACAAACCGATGGATCCAGCGTCGCCTACGAGTGGGATGGCTTGAGGTCCGTGGTGGCGAGTGCACGGATGGTTGTCGTGTCCTTGCTCGCGAAGATAGGGGTCATCGAGTAGTGCGTGATCGTGGGCTTGGCATGATGGTCGACGATGACGAGACCATCGGTATTGGGGAGTCGAAGTCCGTACGGTGTCGTCGCCGGGGATATCAGGATCCGGTCGGGGGCGCTCGACGTTGCCGTGAGCGTGACCGGGGTCAGACCAAATTGTGGCCCGAGATGTGTCACGACGATGTCACTCAAGCGAGGTGTCACGAGCGTTGGGTAGCCCGCCAGCGTACATGCGACACCCCTTCGGGGAGTGATGGTAAGGATTGCAAAGGATGCATGTTGGCTAGTGGCCGGGACGACGGTCGTTTCGGTGACACTTACCTGTTGAGCGCGACATTCGTTGCGTTGATTGACGAGCCGTTCGTGACTGCCGAGTGTCTGCCCGAGTACGAGCCCAACGAGGATGAACAGTACTGCTAAGACGACGGGGATAGTGAATGCGCGTCGATAGGGGGGGCGATAGGCCGTCATGTGACTCCTCATTGGACCGAAGGCGAACTCGGTTCGCTCAACAGGATTATCTCCTCCGCCGCGACGCAACTCCGATGTGCCGAAGTGGCGGAGGGGGAACTTTTGTTGCCGGTGCTACGACTATTGCCGACCCCGTGACTCATGTTGGTCGTCCGAGGAACGAGGGGACAGCTTAGGCCTCCGGTGCAGTCTGGTCTTCACCAGTTGCAGAGTCACCAGTTGCAGAGTCACCAGCTGTCGGCTTGATCTGGTCCTCCTGTGCATGAATGGCACTGACGAGACGTTCGGTCTCAGATTTTTGCACTTCTGGGGTGATCTCTTCGTTCGCACCACGATAGGTGATGGTGCCGAGTTCGCGATACAACGCATCGAGTTGACGCTTCACTTGGAGCTGATCGAGCTTCACCTGACCTTTTTGGGCAGCTTCGGTAGCGGTTTGGCTGAGCGTTTGTGCCTGCTCCTTGACCTTGTCGAATAGTCCCATCGTCTTCCTCCTCATGAGTGTAGGATCTCTCCAGTGTAGCGAGATCCAGCCTAGCCTGCCAGTTGTATTGCCGGTAGAGCCGATAGTACGGATGCGTTGTATCCACTCAGTGTCGATAGCCCATCGGATCCAGTGGGGCGTCGTGGAGCGTACGATCCGCGGAATTGGGGACGATGGTGCCAATGGCAAGTGGCCGTGTGAGTCGCGCCTTGGCAAACTCGCCATAGACGAGATTGGGCTGAGGTGCCGTGAAGAGCAACTCAAAGTCCTCACCTCCGCCAAGAGCATCGGCGATACCTGCGCCTGGGGCGATTGGCACCGTGTGCAAGTGGAAGCCAACACCTGAGGCGTTGGCAAGTCGGTGAAGATCGAGGGCCAACCCATCAGAGATGTCGATGGCGGCGTTTGCCCCAGCTCGAGCAGCGGCAAAGCCCTCCTCGATGCGTGCGCTAGGATCTAGGAGTGCCCTCCGGGTGCGATCATCTAGGTGGCTGGCCTGTGAGAGGTGTGAGAGAGCGACCGATGCCAGGCCAAGGGGTCCAGTGACAAAAATTGTGTCCCCTGCATGCGCGCCTCCACGGCGCAGCGGTGGTAGAAGTTGGGCCCCGATGGCGGTGACTGAGACCACCACGTTGTCGGACCGCGTGAGGTCGCCTCCGATGAGTTGCGCTCCGTAGCTTTGGGCCCGACTCTCGATGCCGAGCAGGAGTGCCTCGACATCAAAGTTTTTGGGTGCCGCGATGGTTGAGAGGATCCAGAGTGGCGCGGCAGCCATCGCTGCAAGATCAGAGATATTGACCGTCACTGCTTTGGCCCCGATCTGGGCCGGAGTCCAATAGGCGAGATCGAAATGGATTCCTTGGACCAAAGCATCGGCACAAAGGGTAAGCGAGGTACCCTGAACCGGCATAACGGCCGCATCATCGCCGAGAACTTCCTTGGTCGGATCCCATTTGGCTCGTTGGGCGATACCCGCGATGAGAGCGAGTTCATCCCACTCTTGACCCGTCACCGTACTCCGATCATTGAATGAAAACTTGTTCTGGACGCAATAAATTTGGCATAATCAATCTACTGTGTTGAGCACACTATAAAGTTGGTGCATCGTTTGCCTTGCCCGTGTGGATGGCTCGGTCAGGTACAACGAGGGAGGAGTGAGGAACTGATGGAGTTTACGAATCCAAAGGTGGTGAACTGGCTCGACGATTGGATCGCATTGATGCAACCCGAACGCAGCGTAGTGTTGAACGCAGATCCCGAGACGAAAGAGATGCTCGTCTCTACACTGGTAGAGCTTGGTACCATTGAGCCGCTTAACCCGCAGCTGCGACCTGGGAGTTATCTGGCTCGCTCCGATCCCCGAGATGTGGCTCGTCTTGAGAGCCGAACCCTCATCTGCTCGGAGCGCGAAGAGGACGCTGGTCCGACCAACAACTGGCGTGAGCCTGGTGAGATGAAGGAGATGATGCGCACCCTCTACGCAGGAGCGATGCGAGGACGAACGATGTATATCATCCCATTCTCCATGGGTGAGGTGGGTTCACCCTTCACGCTCTATGGGATTGAGATTACCGACTCTGCCTATGTTGCTCTTTCGATGATGACGATGGCCACCGTTGATGATCGGGTCTTGTCTGCGATCGATGCCGCTGGCGCATTTGTCCCTGCGGTGCACTCGGTTGGTTATCCGCTGGCGGGGCGGGACGACGTCGCCTGGCCGTGCAACCCCGAAGACACCTATATCGCCCATTTCCCAGAGACCCGAGAGATTTGGTCCTATGGCTCAGGCTATGGTGGCAACGCTCTGCTCGGGAAGAAGTGTCTCGCGCTGCGGATCGCCTCTGTGGCAGCGCGCGATGAGGGGTGGCTGGCCGAACACATGCTGATCCTCAAGCTGACATCGCCGAGGGACGAAGTTTATTATGTAACCGGAGCCTTTCCCAGTGCGTGTGGCAAGACCAATCTTGCGATGCTCGTTCCGACACGGCCTGGCTGGCGAGCCGAGACGGTGGGCGATGATATCGCCTGGCTGCGCCGTGGCGAGGACGGGCGACTCTGGGCGATCAACCCTGAGATGGGCTTCTTTGGTGTCGCTCCAGGTACCTCGGTGAAGACCAATCCGGTTGCAATGGAGACGGTGTCCAAGAACACCATCTTCACCAACTGCGCTCGTACCGCAGACGGCGATGTGTGGTGGGAGGGCATGACCAAGGAGCCACCTGAGGGGTTGATCGACTGGCAGGGCAAACCCTATACCGGTGAGGGTCCCGCTGCCCACCCGAATGCGCGCTTCACGGTCTCGATCCACGAAGCACCCAACCTCGCGAGCGAGCGTGATGGGGTGCCGATATCGGCGATGCTCTTTGGGGGGCGACGCTCCAGCCTGGTCCCACTCGTGACTGAGGCGCGTACCTGGGAGCACGGGGTGTTCTTGGGTTCCATTATGGCCTCCGAGACGACGGCGGCAGCTGAAGGGGCCGTCGGTAGGGTTCGGCGTGATCCGTTTGCCATGCTGCCATTCTGTGGTTATCACATGGGTGATTACTTTGGGCACTGGCTCAGCATGGCCGAGACGGATGCGCAGGCGTTGCCAAAAATCTACTTGGTGAACTGGTTCCGTCGTGATGCTGACGGAGGCTTTGTCTGGCCGGGTTATGGAGACAATGTTCGTGTTCTAGCCTGGATCATCGATCGTCTCGAGGGACGAGTTGATGGTGTCGATAGCCCATTGGGCACGATCCCTTCGGAGGGAGACCTCGATGTCGAAGGGTTGGAACTTGGACCAGAAGGCTACGATCAGCTCTTCGCGATGAACGCGGAGGAGTTGGAGATGGAGGTGGAGCTGATCCGGGAGCACTACGCCCGCTTTGGGGATCACTTGCCCAAGGAGCTCGCCATCCAACTCGAGGAGTTCGACCAAGCCGTCCAGGCTCAGTCGAAGGGGTAGGAGGCTAGCGCGTATCAGCTGGGCTGCTGGCGGAGGCGAGCTTGCGGACCGGCGCCGATGCTAAGCCTCGCACGCTAAGCCTCGAATGCCAAGTGATGCTGGCGTGTGAGGCGGCAGGTGTCGTGCCGGTCTGTGCAACAGGCCACTTGTGTCCGGTGAGCGCACAGCACCGTTCATATCAGAGGGAGATAATCGTTCGGGTCAACTGATGTTGCCTATCGGGACGTGCCATTACCACATGACATTTGGAGGTGTTGTTCCCAGTCGCTACCCTTGCGGTTCGGCATGGTGAGCCAGCGTTCCGGTGGGAGTGCGCTGGGGAACCCGATCAGTCAGACTCCAGGGAGGCAGCAGGTTTGGTGGCACAGGAGTTCGGCACCGGGGATCTCGTCGTTAGGGTCGCCTCCATCGAGCCAAGCCATCACCAGCTGGGTCAGCATCTCGATGAATGCTGGCGCGGTGCCAACGGTCGGTAGCCGATCAAAGCTGAGACCGTGGCGAGCTGCCCCATCACGAGCGAGGATGTCAAGGTCATAGAGCACCTCTTGGTGATCGCTTATGAATCCAATGGGGATGACGATGATCTGGCGAAGCTTTGGGTTGTTGGTGTAGGCATCAGCAATGGCATCTCCGATATCGGGGACTAGCCAGGGGGTCCGGGGGCTACCGGACCGACTCTGATAGGCGAGTTCGATGGTGATCGCATCCGGGAGGAGGGATTCGAGATGCTGACAGACGTTGGTGAGCTGCTGTTGGTAATCACATGTCTGCGCCATTGCGGTCGGGATCGAATGGGCGGTCGCAAAAATCTTGGTCACGCCGGGCTCCGGCAACGGGTGAGTGGCTAAGTAATCAGCCAGGATTGAGGTCTCCGCGGCAAGGAAGAGCGGGTGTTGCGAGAAGGGCTTGATGGTGTGGGTTTGAAATGCGACCTCACAACCCTCGAGATCCTCGCGATACTGGCGGCAGCCCGAATACGAGCTGTAGGCCGAGGTCGGAATGATGAGCGCTTCATCGACACCGGCTTGCGCCATCTGTTCGATGGTATCAGCGAGGTACGGATGCCAGTTCCGGTTTCCAAAATAGATGGGGAGATCCACTGCGCGTTCGCTGAGCGCTGCACCCAGACGTTCTATCAACTCACGATTCAGTGCATTGAGCGGACTTGAACCGCCGGTCTCGAGGTACTGTTGGGCAACGATCCGCAGGCGATCCTCTGGTACGCCGCGTCCACGAGTGACGTTCTCCAGGAAGGGCCAGATGTCATCAGGTGCTTCGGGTGATCCGAAGGATTGCCAGAGAATGGCTCGCTTGCCTGTAGCCATCGTCGAGTTAGGGCTTTACCAATCTGTTTGTCCGGATGCAAGAGGTGCAGACGTTCCTCCGTCGAGAGGTTCCGTTCTCGAGCACGCGGATGCGTTGGATGTTCGGATTGAAACGACGCTTGTTACGCTTGTGAGAGTGCGACAGACTCATTCCAAAGCCGGGCTTCTTGCCACAAATTTCGCACACGCTTGCCACGATGGGGCTCCCTTCGGAAACGGTTTTAAACAACTGGACTCAAGAGTCGACCCTCTAGGCTATCATGCCCTGAGTGGAGTCAGGGCAGTTTCGGCGTTCCAATCAGGTTGCAGAGGGTTTGCGCGCGGCGCGTGTCGGTTTACAACGGCATTACGCCGCTGTTGACCGGTTGAATGTGTTCCCCGTTCCTGACGGCGATACCGGTTCGAATATGCTCGCTACGTTGGCCGCTGGTGTCAAAGCCCTCGATGAATTAGGAGATCAACTGGATGCCGACTGGTATCGAGTGGTTGCCAAGGCGAGCCTGCTTGGCGCTCGCGGAAACTCCGGGGTGATTCTCTCCCAGATTCTCCAGGCGATGCTGCGGAGGTTGCCGGATGACCTTCCCCTTGCGGAGGCCTGGCATGCAGCGCTCGTTGAAGGTTCTGAGGCGGCCACCAGTGCGGTCTTGAATCCGAAGCAGGGTACCATCTTGAGCGTCATCGCTGCCGGCGCAGCGTCGCCTATTGAGCCGATAGGTGAGAGTCTGGTGCGCATGCGAGAAGCGTTGATCAAGACACCCGAACAGCTGGAGGTGCTCAAGCGCGCTGGGGTTGTTGACTCTGGCGGCGCGGGACTGATCGTGGTTCTTGAGGCGTTCGCCGATGCGCTCGGTGTCGAGGTTGCCGATGCTGGGACCTATCCGTGGCTTGAACACGCCGCCGATCTCACCGCTCCCGTTCTGCCTGACCTCTCGTCGGTTGAACTCGACAGTGCTGGAGAATCTGAGATGCGCTTTGAAGTGATGTTCTCGCTCGAGTCTAGCGATCAGCGAGTTACGGCCATGAAGACGGTTTGGTCAGGGATTGGTGACTCTATTGTGGTGGTTGGCGCCGAGGGCATCTATCGGTGCCACGTACACACCAACGAGATTGGCCCTGCGATCGAGGCAGGCATCCAGGCAGGTACGGTCTCCGATATCAGCGTCACCGACCTTGTCCACCAAGTTGATGAGCTCACGTGGGTACGCGAGGGTCTCGCCGCACCGGCCGCTGCTCAACTTGACCAACGCACCGCTGTGGTTGCGGTTGCGGCTGGCGCTGGCGTGGCGAGACTCTTTAAGTCGTTCGGCGTTCAGTCGGTGGTGATGGGAGGGCAAGGTAGGAATCCGTCCATCAAGGAGCTCTTAGACGCGGTGCAATCAGCAAATTCGCACTCGGTGTTGCTACTCCCTAACAACTCCAACATTCAGGCGGCGGCCCAGTCGGTGGTTTCGTTGGTCGATAAAAAAGAGGTCTTGATCATCCCTACCGTGAATGTGCTCGAGGGCTTTGCCGCATTGATGGCCTTTGATCCTGAGTCGGAGAGTGCCGTCAATCTCGAACGTATGACCCAAGCCGCGCGCCGAGTCTCGTGGGGAGAGGTCACGACCGCGGTGAGAGCTGGAACGTACGAACATGGGACCTTCTCGGTGGGCTGCTTCATTGCTCTCAGCGCGGAGGGAATTGTCGCCGCAGCTGACGACCTTGAGCAGGTCGTGTTAGCGTTGATTGCGTCGCTGGTGCACGAAGGATCTGAGATCGTTACCGTACTGATCGGGGAGGGTGTGGACTCTGGCCGTGCTACTACGATCGTGAGGAAGGTTGAGGAGATCTATCACGAACTGACGGTGGAGGTACTCCATGGCGATCAACCCCTGTACCCCTTTTTGGTCGGTGTCGAGTGACGCGGGGACATGACTGAGCTTGCGTGGTGACCGTGAGTCACGGGTCGGTGGGAGCAACGTTTCGTAACAGCCATGGTGGGACCAAGGGCGTGGCGGGATAGATCCACGGTGGGATGCGGCTCATGACGTTGGCCTACGCTCAGTTCCTAGCGCGTTCGGGCGTGGCGTGAGGTGATTCGTCCCTCCGATGCGCGACTGCGACCGCTCTCTCTTTGGAATGGTGTCCGTACTAGCCTGTGATCAACGAGAGAAGTGGAGGTTAAGTCCCTCGTGAGTGCGGTAGTTCGGCTAGATGAGTTGACTCGGCTAAGCGTGCAGGAACTCTCGGGCATCGGTCCTAGCCGTGCTCGCGCCTTGGAGGCGCTTGGGGTCCAGAGCGTCTATGATCTCGTCACCTACTTTCCACGCCGGTACATCGATCGCTCGCGCCAGGTCGCGATTGGTGAGGCAGTCCCTGGTGAACAGGTGCTTTTGGTCGGGCGTATTATGGACGCCCGCCGGATTCCTACACGAGGTGGTCGCGTGCTGGTGGAGGCGCAGTTGGTGGATGCGTCGGGCAAAGTCACCCTCACCTTTTTTGGCCAACCCTACCGTGCTAAACAGCTTGCATCGATCGACGGTGAGGTTGCCGTATTTGGGCGGGTTGAGCTGTTTCGGCGTCGTCGACAGATGACAAACCCGCTGGTCGATCCTATCGGGGATAAGACTGGTGCGATTGTTGGGCTGTATTCGCTCCGAGAGGCCTCCGGTCTGACCTCGGCCGATATCGCCCGCGCCATAGCACAGGTATTCTCGACCTATTCAGAGTTCGTGGATGTGCTCCCTCCTTCGTTGCGTGGCTTCCTCGGTATGTATGACGTCTATCAAGCCTTTTGGCAGTTGCACTTTCCCGCCAACGAGGCCGCCCGACAAGCAGCACGCCGACGCGTGGCTTTTGACGAACTCTTCCTGCTGCAGCTCAAGTTAGCGCAGTTGCGTGCGGAGCGTGAAGCGGCTGCGGTTGCGACGGTGCATGATGCGCATCCATTGGTGCCAGGCAAGGCTCGCCTCGTTGAGGAGTTCCTCGCCGGTCTTCCCTACGAGCTCACCGTGGGCCAGTTGAGCGCTATTGGCGAGATTGCTAAGGACATGAGCTCTGATCGGGCGATGCACCGCCTGTTGCAAGGAGATGTGGGTTCAGGAAAGACACTAGTTTCAGTGGTGGCGATGCTCTTTGCGGTCCAGAGTGGCCACCAGGCGGTGCTCGTTGCGCCGACTGAGGTGCTCGCTGAGCAACACTACCGTTCGATCACGTCGCTAATTGCCGAGACCAAGACTCCAGACGCCTCGACCGGTCGCCTCTTTGCGGGGATGCCTCGGCCAGTTTCGATTGACTTGTTGACCGGATCCACGCCTGCCGCTCGTCGTCGCAAACTTCTTGGTGAACTTCGTGATGGCAGCCTCGATATCGTCATCGGCACGCACGCTCTTTTTAACGATGAGCTCCAGTTCGCTTCATTGGGGCTTGTGGTCGTTGATGAACAACATCGTTTCGGCGTTGAGCAGCGTTCAGCGTTGACTGATCGGGTGACCGCCCAACAGGGTAGCTCACCCGACACCCTGGTGATGACGGCGACACCAATTCCTCGTACCGCCGCCATGACCGTCTATGGCGACTTGGATGTCTCCATCATCGAAGGACTGCCTCCGGGGCGCCGTCCGATCGAGACACAGTGGGCGCGATCGCCGCTTGAGGTGGCTGAGACCTTCGCACTCCTGCGACAACAGGTGGCTCTCGGTCACCAGGGGTACGTTGTGTGTCCAGTGGTTGATGAGAGTACCAAGCTACAGGTCAGAGCCGTAACTGACGAATTTGAACGCCTCCAAGCGGCGGAACTTGCAGGCCTACGGCTGGGGTTGATCCACGGCAAGATGCCCTCCAAGGCCAAGGAGGAGGTGATGACCGCTTTCCGGGGCCAGGAGATCGATGTGTTGGTGGCGACAACGGTGATCGAGGTAGGTGTGGATATCCCGAATGCTACGGTCATGATCATCGAGGATGCGGATCGGTTTGGGATAGCCCAACTTCACCAGCTCCGAGGTCGCGTTGGACGCGGAGCCGAGCAGTCGTATTGTTGTCTCTTGTCGGAGGCCGATAGTGAGGTGGCACGAGCAAGGATTGGTGCGTTGGTGGCAAGCGAGGATGGCTTCGCCCTCGCGGAGGTCGATCTTGCGTTGCGAGGAGAGGGGACGGTGTTGGGTGGGCGACAGGCCGGCCGGACCGATCTGAAGGTAGCCTCGCTAAGCCAGGACCGGGAGCTGGTGCTCGAGGCGCGTCAGCATGCCCGGGCGATCATCGCCGAGGATCGAACACTTGAAAGACACCCACGGCTACGCGCGATGATGCAGGCGCTCTTTGGAGAGGACGAGGCTGATTTTCTACTCAGGAGCTAGTAACTGAAGACAGGTTATCGACCAAGACCTGTTATACGCATACTCGATGGCCGAAACCTTTAGCGCGGGGGAGTTCGCCAAAAGGATCGGTCGTAGTGCCGAGACTGTGAGACGGTGGAGTGCGCAGGTGAACTGCACCCCAACCGACTGCTGCACACACGCTGATACTGAGACCTAGGGGCTGAGACCTAGGGGGCTGCTCGCGCATGGGCAACTGTTTGCGGTCTGGTTGACCAACCGGTCGAAACCTCATAGCCTGGATTGTAGTAAGATCGTAACGTCGGTGACCACAGGTGGTGATTTCAGCGGGCTTCAACAGCCCCTCGTGATCGCAGCGTCTGCATTGCTACCCCAAGAGCTTGTGCGGTCTCACGGATGGTTAACATCTTCACCATAATAAGTATGGTGAAGGACATTTCTTGAAGAATCAATGCACGGTATTAACCCCTTAGATGGCGTGGTGTCACTTCGGTCAGAGCGCCTAGGTCGGGTGGGGTTTGGTGCTAGCACGTCGGTGCAGGAGGGCATCGATCACAATGGTCGGTGTTGGCGGTGGGTTCGACACCGAAGTGATCATGATCGCCGTCGAAGCGATGCGATGCGTCGATCCTGGCTGCCCTCACGTGTGGGTGGCTATGGTCGATAGAGGTGAGAGGTGATGGTGTGGTGAGGATTGTCGCAGGTACCCTAGGCGGGCGAAGATTGAAGCTGCGTGTTCCCGCGGGGGTTCGTCCAACGACGGAGCGCTTGCGAGAAGCACTGTTTTCCATCCTCGAGAGCATGATGGCCCTCGAGGGGACGAGCTGGCTTGACCTTTTCGGAGGATCAGGGGCCGTTGGCTTTGAGGCCATCTCGCGGGGTGCCTCCTCGGTCGTCTATAACGACTGCAATGCCAGTCTGGCAGACCAGGTACGTAAACAAGCGCTTGTTCTGGGCATCACTGATCGAATGCGATGGCATGCGGTGGAGGCCCTCGGGTGCCTCGATCGTCTGCGCGACGATGAGTTTACGATCGTTTTCCTCGATCCACCCTATCGTTACACAGGGTTTGAAGAGCTTGGCCGGAGGTTGCCATCTGCTCGGTTCGTAGTGGTAGAGTCTACTAGCGAGGTGACGCTTGGTCCACGTTGGAGGGTGTGTTGGTGGCGTCGCTACGGAGACACGCGTCTGGGGCTCTTTGAGCCAGTTGAGCATGAGGGGCAAGAGGTCCGATGATCGCAGGATGGTTGTGCGCGAGTCGCAAAGGGGACAAAATGACGGGGTGCGGGGCTGGCCAGAGTGCTCGTGATGCAGAGGTGCATGGCTGGGGCGTGCAAGTGACGATGGTGCAAGTGACGATGGTTCAAGCTACCTGGATCCCAGGGAAGGTCTTGCAAAGCGTGACCGGGCGACAAGCCAGTGGCAAGCTATTTGTCGATAAACCCGCTCGAACTCATAACGGGGAGCAAGCTCAGAACGGGGCGCGACCTTTGAATTTGGTAGCAGCTAAGAATCTACGTAGAGAAGAGAGGGTGGTGACGTCGTCATGAGGCGCGCGCTGTTTCCTGGGTCCTTTGACCCTTTCCACAACGGTCATCTTGAGGTCGTCGAACGGGCCAGCCGACTCTTTGATGAGGTGGTGGTGGCCGCGATGCGCAACCCCCAGAAGGCGGGTCCTCTTTTTTCGCTTGAAGAACGGATGGAGCTCGTGCGACTCGCTGTTGAGGGCATGGAGAACGTTACCGTTGTTGCACTGGCATCGTTAGTCGTCAATCTTGCTCGGGAAGTCGAAGCAACGGTGATTGTCCGAGGATTGCGGGCCGTCTCAGATTTCGAGATCGAGCTCCAGATGGCCCAGATGAACCGGGAACTCTCCGGCATCGACACCTTGTTTGTGCCAACCTCCTCAGAGTATTCGTACCTCTCATCGAAACTGATCAGGGAGGTGGCGGCCTATGGGGGTAATGTTGCGTCCTTGGTGCCAAAGCCGGTTGATGCAGCTCTTCGCGAACGGAACCAACGATCGTGACCGCAGCAGCCGAGCCAGAGTCGATAACTGAGCTGCTCCGGAAGCTACGAGCAATGGTGGCCGATGGGAAAGGGGTGCCACTTTCGGCGTCGGTCATGATCCCCCGTGATCAGGCACTTGAGCTCATCGATCGTTGCCTCGATGCATCCCCTCGGGAGGTCGCCGAGGCTCGCGAGGTTCTTGCGGAGCGGACCCAAGTGCTGGAGAGAACGAGGCTTGAGGCCGAGCAGCTCTTGGCCGAGGCACGTCGGCGAGCGGAGGCGATGATTGAACAGAGTGAGCTCATTCAGGCCGCGCAGGCCGGAGCGCACAGTATTCGTACACAAGCAAGTGAACAGGCAAATCATCTGAAGCGCCAGACTGAGGACTACATTGATCGTCGTCTGGCCAATTTTGAGATCGTGCTCTCGGACCTCTTGGACCAGACGCGACGTGGACGGCAACGACTCGCGGACAGCTCAGAACCCAGGGCCACCGAGTCTAGGGTCACAGAGTCCGAGTCGGCTGGTGATTTTTTCCAACCTGTTGAGTCGGGATCTGCTCCCGACAAGCGCGAGGGAGGCGAGGAGAACGGTGCATGATTTTGAGATCTCGGTTTCGAATCTGCTCAAGGGCAGTGAGCGTGTCTACGATTTCGTACTGCAAGGAAGCATTCCCGATCTCTTTGTTACCTCATCACGGATCCCCGATGATGCGTTGATTCGCGTCGATGGACGCGCTGAGGCGGTGGGAGAGGGCGTCTTCGTCTCCCTCGAGGTCCATACGAGATATGTGGGAGAGTGCGTACGCTGTCTTGGAGGGGTGACTGGCGAGGTGGTTGGTCAGTCGCGAGAACTCTTTGTAGAGGGTGATGATGCTGAAGAACACTACGGCTTTCGAGGAGAGACCCTTGATCTCCGGGCTGCGGTGAGCGATCTCTGTGTACTAGGTTTGCCGCCGGTCCCACTCTGTCGAGACGATTGCAAGGGCCTGTGCCAGTTCTGTGGAGCTGATCTGAACGAGGGGCCCTGTGGATGCTCTGGCGATAGTGGTGACCCACGCTGGGCTGCACTCGACCAGCTCTAGTCGAGCGCGACGTTCTGATGGATGCCGAGAGTGTCAGGATGCTTTGTTCGTGCGCAGCGCGCAGGTGGGTCGGATGAGGTGATACGGCGCTGATCGCTCGCGTCGCAGTTGACCGGGTCGCTGACATGGTTCGTAGTCAGAGCGATTAGAGTTACTTGGTCAATTTGAATTCCGGAGGGTACGCGCAATTGGGCGAAATTGCCCAGGCGGTGCATATCAGAGCAACAGAGGAGTGAGTGGTCATGGCGGTTCCTAAGCGATCTACGTCGAAGGCAAAGACGAGGAGTCGTAGAGCTTCCTCGTGGAAGCTGATGGCGCCAGCTGCCAGCCTTTGCCCAACCTGCTCGAGTCCTAAGCGACCGCACTACGTCTGCCCAAGCTGTGGTTACTATAAGGGCCGCCAGGCGCTCGAGGTAGAAGCGTAACCACGTGAATCCTGTTGCCGTCGACCTCATGGGGGGCGATAGCGGCCCAGCAGTGATCGTTGAGGGTGTCCTTGAGGCGCTTGACTCCACTGGTGGCGAGATCGTCGTCGTCGGAACTGAAGAGGCATGCCACCCGTTGGCAGGGGATGCTCGTGTGCGTGTGGTCCACGCTAGCGAGGAGATCCTCATGAGCGATGACCCGGCTACTGCACCTCGGCGCAAGCGAGATGCTTCCATGGTGGTTGGTGCGACTCTGCTCAAGGAGCAACAAGTGAGTGCCTTGATTACCTTTGGTAACTCGGGGGCTGCAATGGCAACCGCCCTCGTCAAGGTTGGCCGCATTCGCGGAGTAGCCCGCCCAGCGATTACGGTCGAGCTCCCGGTGCCAGGAACTACCTCCACGATTATGTTGGATGCTGGCGCAAACACCGAGGTTACACCGGCCTGGCTCCATCAATTCGCGGTCATGGGTTCGGTGTTCTGTGCAGCTCGCCTCAATATCGATCGACCCCGTGTCGGACTGCTCTCCATCGGTGAGGAGCCAGGGAAGGGGAACGCGTTAGTGAAGGAGACCTATAAGCTCCTTGTCGATGAACCATCGATTAACTTCCTGGGTAACGTCGAGGGCCGGGATATCATGAGTGACCGGGTCGATGTCGTCGTCACCGATGGATTTACTGGAAATATTGTGCTGAAGTCGTTAGAGGGTGCTGCGCACCTCTTCGCCCAAGCGATCCTGGCTGCGCTCTCCTTGGGCGATGACGGCGTGCTCGATCTCGCACTGCCCAAGTTGTTGCCCCTTTGGAATCAGATGACTCCTGATGACACGGGAGCTGCGGCATTGCTAGGGGTGAATGGATTATTCTTGATCGGTCACGGCGCCTCCAACGCCCGTGCTGTCGCCAGTGGTATCCGTAACGCACGTCAACTCGCCCAGGCCGATGTGGTCGGGACGATTCGAAGATTAGAGGGGAGTGCAGGTGAATAATCCGCCAACGAGGGAAGATATTTTCCAAATCATTCGTCATCAACTAGCGGAGATACTGGAGATCAATGAGGATCGTATCAGCGAGGGTTCGTCTTTTGTCGATGATCTCGATGCCGACTCGCTCGCTTTGATTGAGCTAGTCGAAGCGATTGAGGGTGAGTTCTCCAAAGGGGAACATCAGTTCCGCATCGAGGACGATGATCTTGAGGATCTTCGAACCATGCGTGATGCGGTCGACTATGTTGTCCAGGTACTCGGAGTAAGCCAGTAACGTTGACCGACCGGCGTGCTCGGGGTCCTCAAGCGAGGATTCTTTCGCTGTTACCGGCTGATTTTGTCGATCATCCGCTCTTTGCCCAGGCACTCACCCACCGATCCGGAGCGAGCGACACGCTCGATTCGAATGAACGACTTGAGTTGCTCGGCGATGCAGTCTTAGAGCTGGTGGTCACCGATCAGCTCTATCATCGTTTCCCCGTGGCCACCGAGGGAAGGTTGACAAAACTTCGAGCCGCACTCGTGAGTCGGGTCGCCCTTGGGGAGCGCGCCAAGGAGCTAGGTCTTGGAGAACTCTTAGTCGTCGGTCAGACGGATGCCAAGAGCGCCAACGCCCTCTCGAACGCCCTTGAGGCCATCGTCGGGGCGGTCTATGAGGTCAAGGGACTCGATAGTGCGCGTCGTTTTGTTGGAGCTCTTCTTGAACCGTTGGTCGCTCTAGCCAGCGATGATGAGATTCTGGGCGACTATAAGTCGCATCTCCATGAACTACTGGCTCAACTTCGACGGAGCGCGCCGCACTATGACGTTGACTGGAGTGGCCCAGACCACGAGCGTCTCTTTCGTGTACGTCTATCTGTCCCAGATCTGGGGAGTTTCGAAGGGGTCGGCCACTCCCGCAAGGAGGCCGAACAGGCTGCCTGTCGAGCGGCGCTCGAGCAGCTGGAGGTGGTTGGCTCTTTCGTTCGCGCAGGCGTCGATGAGGAGGCGGCGGAGGCCGCGAGCGTACAATCCCATGAGGCAAAGGGGTCACCACCCGGTGCCTGAACTGCCCGAGGTCGAGACTATCCGGCGCCAGCTCGCGGCCAGGATAGTCGGTGATGTGGCCGAGACGGTTGCACTCCTCGGACCAAGGGTCCTACGTCGTGGGGACGCGATGAGCCTAGCGCGGATGCCCCCCGAGCGGGTGACACGAGTCGACCGAGCGGGAAAGTTTCTCGCAATCTGTCTGGAGAATGGATCCGCCCTCGTGGTTCATTTGGGCATGTCGGGTTACCTGCGCCTCGCCTGTGACGGTGAGCTAGGGCACCACACCCAGTTTGCGCTGACGCTCGCGAGTGGGCGTACGCTCGCTCTTGTCGACCCGAGAACCTTTGGTGAGGTGTTCCTGGTTCAAGAGTGGCTCCCACAGTGGCCGTATGCTCCGGAGCTGAATGGGCTGGGAATCGATCTGCTCGAGGATCCCCATCGGGTGGCCCAATACGTCACAGATCGCTTCCACCACACCCAACGCGCGGTGAAGACCTTTATCATGGACCAGAAGGTGATGGCGGGACTTGGCAATATGTACGCAGACGAGGTGCTCTACCGAGTGGGCATCCACCCTGAAGAGCGTTGCGCCCCGATGGGGGACGACCGATTGTGGTCGTTGATCAGCGCGATTCACCAGGTGTTCGAGGAGGCGATTGACGCTGAGGGATCGACCTTCATGGATCGTAGCTATCGCAACCTTGAGGGGGTGGGTCGCTACTATCCCTCGCTTCTTGTCTATCAGCGCCAGCAGCGGCGCTGTCTCTTGTGCTACGCCGTGATCGAACGTCTGCGATATCAAGGCAGGTATTCGCATTTTTGCCCAAAGTGCCAACGGAGGTTGTAGTGAGGCTACAGCGACTCAAGATGATGGGTTTTAAATCCTTTGCTGACTCGGTCACGATCGAGTTTGATGCAGGGGTGACTGCGATTGTGGGGCCGAATGGTTCTGGCAAGTCCAATGTTGTTGATGCATTGGCGTGGGTTCTTGGAGCGCAGAGCCCACGATTGTTGCGGCTAGCAAAGATGGAGGAGCTGATCTACGCCGGTGGTGATGGTCGCCAGCCGCTGGGACGTGCTGAGGTCACCATCGAATTTGACAATGGGGACCATCAGGTAGCGTTGCCGATGGCTGAGATCGCGATGGGCCGCGCAATCACTCGCGCCGGTGACACCCAATATCGGCTCAATGGCGCGCAGTGCCGTCTGGTGGATCTGGTTGACACGCTAAGCGAGGCGAATCTAGGTAAGACCCAGCACGTGATTATCTCTCAGGGGGAGATCGAGTCACTCGCTAACGCAAAGGGGGACGAGCTCCGCGGAGTTCTTGAGGATGCGGCGCAGGTGACCACGCTCCGTCGGCGATTGAACCAGTCACAGCGCCATGTCGAGAGTGTGACCCAGAGTCTCCATGAGGTGTCGGTCAAGGAGAGGGAGTTGCGTCGTCGGATCAAGCCACTACGTGCCCAGGTCTCGCTCTATGAACAACGAGCCGAACTGACCAAACGACGGGATGCGGTCGCACTATGGGTGCTAAGGCGACGGCTCGAGGACTATCGCGAACAGGCACAACAGGCCGAGGAGGCGCTTGCCAAGGTCACCACGCGCCTGAGCGAACTCCAAGAGCCTCAAGGTGACGCCCAAGAGCGCCCTTCGATGCTGGAGCCGCTACTCCTTCGCCTGCGGGCGACCCGACAGGAGGCGGCTGACCTACGTGGGGAGGTGCTCGCGGCGATGTCGCCGCTCACGGAGCTCGAGGCCAGGATCGTTCGCAGCGATGCGGAACTGACCATGATGAGCGATGAGATCGGTCGGATTGAGGCGTCGAAACGGGAAGTGATCCGACGAATCGATGAGCTTGAACAGGAAGGCGAGGCGCTCCAAGCGCAACGAGTAAAGCTCGGAGTTGAACGACATCAATTCGATGACGAGGCCCCCACCCGGCCCGTTGAGCTTGAGGCCCAGGTGGCCGACTTGCGTGGTCGGCGATCGCATCTGCTGGCGGAGCAGCGTCGACGATCCGCAGAAGAGCAGCGCCGTCGTGCCGAAGAGGAGTCGCGCCAACAACGTTGGGCACGAGCGAGTGCCCGCTTCGATGCGATCGAGGCAGAACGGAGGGAGCGGGAGGCTGAACTCGCCAAGGTAGCGCTTGTGCGGCAAGATCTCGCCTCGGGTTTGGATCCTCAACGACTCGAACTCGCCAAAGCGCGAGAGGAGCTGACAGAGGCGAGTGGTCGCGAACGAGAATTACAGGGTCAGCTCCGTGCGCTTGAATCCCAGGTCAATTCGTTGGTCAAGCTTGCAGGGAGCGATGCGGCCACCTCGTTAGGTCAGACTCTCGTGCCTCGCGATGGACTCGCACAGGCCGTCGCGGGGGTACTTGGGGAGCTCAGTGATGCTCATGTGTATGACACCATCGATGAGCTACTCGCTGCCTTGGACGCTGGGCAAAAGGATTCCTTCGTGGGTTACGTACCCGTGAGCGACGGTTCCGATGATGCGTCGATCTTTCTCGAACAGGCACCGAGCTGGCTCGGTCCGCGGTTTCATGGGGTTCGCCTGGTGGAGAGCGTGCTTGCGCACCTTCGCCAGGGCGATTACGAGGGGACCATGGTCGATCGGAGTGGGACCATCTATCGCGAGGGTCTGCTCCGCGTAGGTGCCTCCCAGCGCGCAGTTGCGCAGTTGCAGCTGGCTACCCATCAACGCGAACTTGCCGAGCTCACGCAGGAGAGCCAAGCGATGGTAGCACAGGTGAGCACGACCCGATCACGAGTCAAGACACTTCAGGAGTCATTGGCGGCCGCTGAAGCCCAAGTGGATACGCTTGCCCGACGGGAAGCGCAGATCGCGAGCCGTCTGGCGAGCTTGGCTTCGGAGGCCGGAACACTCGCCGTCGAACTGGAGTTCTTGCAGGCTAGCCCCCAGGTTGCCGAAGAGGAGTTCTTGGATGTCGATGCAGAACTCGCCCAAATCGATGCACAACTCGGAGCCGCCACCGAGCAACTCGAAGAACGCCGACAGGCAACACAAGAGTACGAGAAAAAGCGAGGAGAGCTTGAGCGTCGCGATGTGAGCATTCGTCTCAAAGCAGCGGATCTCGCCGCCCAATCCAAGGCTGCAAGCGAGCGGCTCATGGAGTTCGAAGCACGAGAGACGGCTCTCCAGCAGCGGGTCGAGCGTGTTGGCCGGCACCAGGTGGCACCATTAGTGCGAGTGCGCTCGCTCCTTAGCCAGCTCGGTTCGCTCGCTGACCAACTCCACGAGCAGGGCAACCTTCTTCGTCCGCTCGAGGATCGAGTGACCACGGCGCGGGCCGAAGAGGAGCGAGAGTACGCGCTTGTAAAGGAGCGGCAGGCAGCCAGGGCGCTCGAGCGTGAAAACCTCGCTAATCAACGGCTGCACTATGCCACCGAGGAGAGTCGGTTGCGAAGCCGACTCCTCACTGAGGAGGAGGCGGCGCAGCGAGCGACAGGTATGCCACTGGCACATATCCGCCAAGCGGTCTTGCCCGAGGGTATCGCACCAACGGTCGCTGAGGCGATGCTGGTGGAGCTCGAGGGTCAGATCACCCAGGTGGGCCAGGTGAATCCATTGGCAGCGTTGGAGCTAGCCGAACTTGAGGAGGAGTTGGAGCGGTTTCGTGTGGAGACCACTGACGTACGCGAGGCCCATGAGCAGGCACAGCGGGCGTTCGTTTTGCTCGAAGGTGAGATGTCGGCTCGCATTGGCGCGATGATCGCTGAGGTCACGGTCGAGTTCGATCGACTGATGGAGCGGTTGTTTCGCGGGGGTAGCGGAGCGGTGCTCCTCGATGACCCAGGGGCCCCCTTGACGAGTCCGATCAGCCTCGACATCAAGATACCGGCCAAGCGAGTGCGTCGGCTCGGACTGCTCTCAGGCGGGGAACGATCGCTGGTGTCGTTGGCGTTCCTCTTTGCCGTGCTCAAAGTACGGCCAGTCCCTTTTGTGGTCCTCGATGAGGTTGAGGCTGCGCTTGATGACAAAAATCTCTCTGCCTTTGCAACGTTGATCGAGGATGTGAGCCGCGACTGCCAGGTGATCGTAGTGACCCACCAACGCAGGACAATGGAGGTCGCGGCGGTGTTGATTGGAATATCGATGTCACCTCGGGGGTCCTCTACGGTCGTTCGCCATGTGCTCACCGATGCTCCGCAAGACTATATCGAGGGCGAGTTTCCCGACGTTGGGTGAGAGTTGACCCGTCCGACAATGGCCGGTCCGACACTGACGGATTTCACCATTGCGAGGTCGAAGCTATGACTGCTCGGCGTGCGCTCACCATGGGCATCTCGGCCCTTGTCAATCGGCTGAACGAGCTGAGGACGCCGGTTTCGCTTCGGCGCTCACGAGTGTGGCGAAGGTAAAGGGCCAAGATGCCATGCCTTGGGGTCTACGATGAGTAGCAATGGAATCACTGCTTATCCTTGTCTCACTCTTTGTCATCCTTGCGTTCGGGTTGGCGCTCGTTCGGACCCGTTCGCATTCGGGTCGGCGCCAGGTTGATGGCACTGCCGCAACAGCGGTTGAGACCAAGACTCCCGAGATCGATAGCCAGACTGGCGATGACCAGGACCCCACTCGTGTATCCTCTCGGGGTGCCCCACCGGAGTCCCTCGTCCCGGATGGGAAGGATGCAGCGCCTGATGACGCTGAAACAGGCGACGGTTCGTCTTCCACGATGCCGCCACCACCAGCACCCGCCTCGATCAGCGCCTCACTCACTCGTTCCCGCGGCCCGTTCGCCTCGCTGTTTTCCCGATTGCGTTCAAGTGATGCTGGCATCGATGCTGCCGAATGGACCCGTCTTGAGGAGACGCTGATCCTCTCTGATATGGGACCGTCATTGGCCGCTGAGATCGTCGCCGAGTTGAGATCCCAGCTCGGGAAGAGCCCATCGCCAAGCGTGCTCCGCCAAGCACTGACCGAACTGCTGGAGTCGAAGTTCTTGGAAACGACGAGGGAGCTCGAGTTCTCCAAGGAGACAAAACCGAGCGTCATACTGGTGGTGGGAGTGAACGGTACCGGTAAGACCACCACGATCGGCAAAATTGCGAGCTTGTTGACCGTAGCGGGGCGTTCGGTCATGATCGCTGCAGGTGACACCTTTCGAGCGGCGGCTACCGAACAGGTCGGTGTATGGGCAGCCCTAACCGGTGTCGAGGTGGTCTCGGGCCAGCCGGGAGCGGACCCTGCCTCAGTTATCTTCGATGCCATTGAGCATGCCAGGGCCGTCGGTAGCGACGTGGTGCTGTGCGATACCGCCGGACGTCTACAGACAAAGACCAATCTGATGGAGGAGTTGAAGAAGATTCGTCGTGTGGCGGCAAAGTCCTCTGGCGAGGTCACTGAAGTGCTGTTGGTGATCGACGCTACCACTGGGCAGAATGGCTTACGCCAGGCCGAAGTTTTTCACGGTGCCGCCGAGGTGACTGGGATCGTGCTGACCAAGCTCGATGGGAGTGCGAAAGGGGGAGTAGCACTCGCTATCGAGTCCCAGTTTGGCCTCCCAATTAAACTGGTGGGACTTGGAGAGGGGTTGGCGGACCTCGCACCCTTTGACCCGAAGGCCTTTGTTGCTGCGCTGCTAGGAGAAGATTCGGATGTTTGAGACACTCGGAGAACGCCTCGAGGGGGCGTTATCGCGTATTCGCGGGAAGACCAGGCTCACGCAAGCCGATGTCGACGAGGCGCTCGCCGAGATCCGCCGAGCCCTTCTCGAGGCTGACGTCAACATCGGCGTCGTGAACCGCATCAGCGAACGGGTCGGCCAGGCAGCCGTTGGTGCCATGAGTTCGCCTTCGTTAACCCCTGGTCAACAGGTGGTCAAGGCCGTACATAACGAGTTGATCGACGTGCTCGGACAGGACACCTACCGTATTCGTTTCGCCTCGACACCCCCCACGATTCTGCTTCTCGCGGGTCTGCAGGGATCCGGAAAGACCACTGCTGCGGCCAAGCTAGCCCTCTTGCTCCGGCGCCAGGGACGCTCTCCCTACCTGATCGCCGCCGACCTGGCTCGACCTGGTGCGGTGCGTCAGTTGGAGATCCTCGGCGAGCAGGCGGGTGTCCCCGTCTTTAGCGAACCAAGCACCCCTGTGGAGGTCGCTACGAAGGGTGTCGCTGAGGCCAAGCGCCTCGCCCGTGATGTTGTGATCATTGACACCGCTGGTCGACTCGCGATCGACGATGCGCTGATGAACGAGGTGAGCGAGATTCAGAAGGCTACCCAGGCGCATCTGCGCTTTCTGGTAGTTGATGCGATGATCGGCCAGGATGCGGTAGTGACGGCGCGGGCCTTTGATGAGCGACTTGAACTCTCGGCGGTCATACTCACCAAGCTCGATGGGGATGCACGTGGTGGTGCCGCCCTCTCAGTCAAGGAGGTCGTGGGTAAGCCGATTGCGTTTGCCTCTGTCGGAGAGAAGCTTGAGGATTTTGAGCCCTTCTATCCCGACCGGATGGCCTCCCGTATCCTTGGGATGGGTGACGTACTCAGCCTGATCGAACGGGCTCAGGACACCATGGATGAGGAGGTTGCCAAGAAGGGCGCCGACCGTCTTCGCTCTGGCAACTTCGATCTCGAGGACTTCCTCGAACAACTCCGCCAAGTCCGGAGGATGGGCCCCCTAAAGGGAGTGCTTTCTATGCTGCCAGGGGTGCCAAAGGAGCTCAAGAACCAGGAGATCGATGAGGGTGAGATCAGTCGCATCGAGGCCATCGTCTCCTCGATGACCAAGGCTGAGCGTAAGAACCCGGCGATGATCGACACCTCCCGCCGAGCGCGCATTGCGGCGGGTTCTGGGACGACCCAATTGCAGGTCAACACGTTGCTCAAACAGTTTCGTGATATGAACAAGATGATGCGCCAGATGGGGGTAGGTCCACCATCGGCGACACGTAGCCGCGCCAAGAGCAAGCGCAAGAAGCGCAGGTAGATGTCGGCGAGCGCCTACACTTTAGAGGTTGATCGTTTCCAACGTTGACTAAGTTTGTTGAGGAGAAGTTCTGTGGCAGTCAAGTTGCGCCTAGCTCGCACCGGTAAGAAGAAGCAACCGCACTATCGGATCGTCGTCGCCGACTCGCGCGTCGCTCGCGATGGCCGATTTCTCGAGATCATCGGTTGGTACTCTCCGCGCAATGAGCCATCCAAGTTCAACGTCGACGTCGATGCGGCACAGCGCTGGATCGATAAGGGTGCCACTCCGACCGAGCGTGTCTCGAAGATTCTAGCGCTAGCAAGCAAAGAGGGTGAATAATGACCGAGCATGAAGAGGTCATGAATGAAGAACCGATGGCGACGAGCCAGGAGCATGAGGCCCCTGAGGCGCAAGACACCGTCGTCACTGCTGAGACGGGTCACTCCGCTGAGCCTGCTGGCTCAGTGACCCAATCAGGCGAGTACATCAGCTCGCTGGTTGGCTACCTTTCGCGTTCACTGGTGCGAGGTGGGCAGGACCAGATCACGGTGCGCCATGCCGAGGGTGCTCATGAGGGCGAGGTCAAGGTAACCGTAACCGTACCCCAGGGCGAGCTCGGTAAGGTCATTGGGCGTGGTGGTCGAACAGCGACGGCTATTCGCACCATCGTCGGGGCTGCTGCTCAGCGTTCTGGTTTGAGTGCCCAGGTCGAGTTCTCCGATGGCCGCCCAGGCGGTGGTCGTGGGCGTCCTTCGAGGGGTGGAAATAACGGTGGTAGGCGTGGTGGACCACGAAGAGACGACCGACCCCGTCGACAGGGTTGAGGTAGCTCAACTCGGACGAAGTCACGGACTGGCTGGCGAACTCTACCTACGTCCCTTAAGTGATGTGCCCGGGCGTATTCATGTGGGCCTGCGAGTCGTTACGAAGCTCGATCAAGAACTCGTCATCTCCGATGTACGCCCACTGGGTGATCGGCTCCTCGTCCGTCTGGAGGGCGTGAACTCCATGGAGGAGGCCAAACGCTACTCCGGTCTCACACTCTATGCAGAGCCCCTCGATGAGCCGCCAGTGACCCTGGTTGGTCAACTCATCGGCAAATCGGTCGTCGATCAGCATCACGTTGCGCATGGGGTTGTTGTTGCCGTGCAGGCGAATCCAGCGAGCGAGTTGATGGTGCTAGAGAGTGGGGCCTTGGTGCCCACTCTTTTCATCCTTGAGGTCGAAGATGAACGCGTGCTCATCGAGGCACCTGAGGGGTTATTCGAGCTATGACCTTGCGGGTCACGGTTGTGACCATCTTCCCCCAACTGATCGAGCAGTACCTTGACGCATCGGTGTTGGGGAGGGCCACCCAGCGCTCCTTGCTTGAGGTCACCGTGCTCGATCTTCGCTCCTACACCGATGATCCTCGTCGTTCCATCGATGATGCCCCCTATGGCGGAGGTCCGGGGATGTTGATGATGCCCGAGCCGGTGTTGCGGGCCTTGGCTGACCCACGGGCTGTTCGGCCTACCATTGGACTCAGTCCAGCGGGAGCGACCTTTCGCCAAGCCGATGCGGTCGAGTTGAGTCAGGCAGATGGTTTCACGCTCGTCTGCGGTCGCTACGAGGGATTTGATGCGCGCATCGAGGACGCGTGTGATCGACTGATCTCCATCGGCGATTTTGTTTTAGCCGGAGGAGAGCTGGCGGCGCTCGCGATCATCGAGGCGACCGCTCGCTTGCGTACTGGTGTACTTGGCAACGAAGAGAGTGCAAGGGAGGAGTCCTTCGCCCTCGACCAGCTACTTGAGTATCCCCAATACACTCGCCCACGGGTCCTTGACGGGCACGAGGTCCCCGAGGTGTTGTTGTCGGGCAACCATGAAGAGGTGCACCGTTGGCGCTACGCACAACGTCTCGTGCGGACGCTCCAGCGGCGTCCTGACTTGATCGAGGCCCGAGGGGGGATCTCGCCCCAAGAGGTAGAGCTCCTCCATCGCTACGGGTATGATGAAGTGTTGCAAACTATGAACAAGGAGCGTTTGGAGCGATGAAGCCCACCGACATGTTAGACCAGGAGTCCCTCAAGACGGATATCCCCGACTTTGCCCCTGGCGATACGCTCAAGGTTCATGTTCGCGTGGTGGAGGGCTCGAGAGAGCGTATCCAGGTGTTTCAAGGAGCCGTCATCGCCAGGAACGGATCCGGACTTGGGGAGACCTTCACGGTTCGCAAAGTCAGCTTCAGTGTTGGCGTTGAGCGCATTTTCCCCATCCACTCACCGATTATTGCCAAGATCGAGGTCGTCACCCGTGGCGACGTTCGACGAGCCAAACTCTATTACCTGCGCGACCGAATCGGCAAGGCGGCGAAGATCAAAGAGAAGCGATGAGCCACTCGCTGCTCGGGCTGAGGTTTTGGTTGGCATGAGTTCCGAGGATCTCGAGCGATTTGAGACCGAGGTGGAGCTTGCGCTCTATCAGGAATATAAGGCCGTCCTTCCCCTGTTTAAGTTCGTAGTAGAGACGGAGCGCCGTTTTTACTTGGCGAATGAAGTACAGGTCGAGCCAAAACAGCAAGAGGGTGTCAATTTCGTCGATGTGGTGCTCGAAGACGCGTGGGTCTGGGATATGTATCGTCCAGTCCGTTTCGTCGAGCGAGTCCGAGTCATCTCGTTTAAAGATGTCAACATCGAGGAGATCGCAAAACCGTCGGCGTAGGCTCCAAAGTGATGGGGATAGATGGATACCTTTACGAAGTTACAGCTTCCGGTGGTCGAGGATCGCCTGCATGGCCCCAATCCTGCGGTATCGCTGAACGCGACCTACTATGAGGGGCAGCGAGTTGTCTATGGTCGACATTCCAACTCCACCTGGGAGGCGCTCGAGACCCTGATCGGGGAGCTTGAGGGTGGCACTGGGGTCTCCTTTGCCTCAGGGCAAGCGGCGATGTTCGCCTCTTCACTGCTGGCGAGCTCTCGGTTGGTGATCTCTGAGGATACCTATGTAGGTTCCCGCGATCTGGCGGATTTCCTCAATCAGCGTGCGCTGATCCCCTGTACGTACGTCTCGGAGGCCTCCTTGCACCACCCCAGTGGGCTGACAACCCTGCAAGAGGGAGATGTGTTGATGATTGAGTCACCGTCAAACCCCCTCTTAGTCGCCTATGATATCGCTGCACTCGCCGAGGCCTGCCATGCGCAAGGCGCTTTGCTCGCGGTTGATAACACCGTCGCCACCCCGATCCTCCAGAGTCCGCTGAGGCTCGGGGCAGATATCGTCGTGCATTCGGCCACGAAGTTCATCTCGGGGCACTCTGATGTCCTTGCTGGCTTGGTGATTGTCGCCGATGAGGAGCTCGCCGAGCGGCTCTTCGAGATTCGTGCGGTCGTTGGTTCGATCATCGGTCCCGTGGAGGCCTATCTCTGCTTTCGTGGCGCCAAGACGCTCGGCGTGCGAGTTCGTCATGCCTCTGACTCGGCACAATGGCTGGCAAATGCGCTCGTTGAGCGACTTGGTCGCGAGGCGGTCTGTTACCCGGGATTCGATGAAAAGCTCGTTGGGGAGGGTCGCCAGCAGAGCGCAGGCGGTGCTTTGTTGTCGCTGATTCTCGACACCGCAGAGCGTGCAGACCGGTTTGTGACCCAGTTGGCGGTCTTTCATCACGCCACCTCTTTGGGTGGCGTCGAGAGTCTTGCTGAACGACGCTCCAAATACAGTGGTGAGGAACGACTCCCGGCCGGCCTGGTCCGTCTCAGCGTTGGACTCGAGGCGACCGAGGACCTATGGGCCGATATCGATCAGGCATTGCGTGCTGCGGGGGTTGACGATCCCACCTAGTGACGACAACTGCGCCTACCAGCAAGGATTGTTGACGGCTGAAACCCTTGGAATGGCGCGACTTCTTGGATGTGATCGCATCACCAGGGAAGAGTTTGCTCATGTGGGATGAATAGCGAACCTCGGTTGAACGGTAGGGCGCAATTTGGCGGTACCCGGTTTGCGTGGAGCGCATTGTACCATGAGGACCCATATAGGCGCACCGGAATTGTGATCGCTGATTTCTGCCCTCCAACGAGGGCTCGTCGAGTCAATACTCATATCAACGGGTAAAGTCCCACAGCGCAACCGACTCCCATCGTCACCGATGATGGTCTTTTATGCCTTGGCTCGATGGCTGGGGCACTGGAGGCAGTCAAAGGACGTCCCTGTTTGGATCCGAGCGAGTGGGGTGGCGGGAATGAATCGACATGGTGGTGACATGGCCAGCGGAACTCGACTATGGTGCCAATCCGGATTTTGGGATGGAGCCTCATGATGGAGTGACAGCGAGCGTTCTATTGGTTGACGAATTCTTGTGGTTTGACCCATTACGGCGTGGGCCAGCAGTCACCTATGTGGACGCTGGTGGTAGAAGCACGTTAAGAAGAGATCCAGATCTGCCGACAGCTTAGGTAGTCGATTGACGCCGACATTGGGACTGGACGGTGAGTGTCCTTCTCTCAATGTTTGGGAGATCGATCAGATTTGTCTTCTTTGAAGATTGAGGGTTCTAGGAGGTTGGTTGATGAAGGTTTTTGTGCGGGGAATCGCCGTTTCGACGGTGGCGGGGTTGGTCGCAGTCTTGGGAATGACACCGGCCGCATGGGCCAGTGGCAGCCCTACTCCAAGCAGCCCTTCAGCTCCGGCTCCCATCGCTGGTTTTCAAACCACTGTTCTGAACCAAAGCGTTGCCCCTTCGTCGAAGACGCAAACCTTTCATACAACCTCCAACGTTTCGAACGTAACCATTTCCGTACCCCCAGGTGCCTTCGGGAATGTAGTCGTCCAACTTGTGGTGACCGAGCCTACCCTCTCCTCTCTCACCTCTTCCCTCACGAGCCTGGGGCTCTCCGGGGACACCGTTGGAGCTGGTGTTGGTGTTGAAGTGCTCGATAGTGCCACCGGGCAGGCGCTATCTGGCACGTTCGCGTCAGGCGTGACGGTCACTATTCAGTCGAGTTCGATTACGTCGAAGTCCAAGGTGATTGAGTATCCTGTTGTCGGGAATCCTTACATTGTCAATAGTGCGACGGTAACGAACGGTCAGGCGGTGGTCACCGTTACCAGCGATCCGGGCTTTGCGGTGGCAACACCGGTGTCGTCATCTTCGGTGGTTCCAGGGGCTACCTCTCCCGTAACCGGAAAGAATTTCCTTCCCGAGGCTGCTGGTGCTGGTCTGCTTCTCGTCTTTGGCGGTTCGCTCATGATTGCATCAAGGCGCCGACAGGCTTGAGGGTTAAGTTCCACCAGATCGCAATGCTGGCGCTGGGCCTTGGCGCACTCCTTGGTGCCTGTGGTACTGCGACAACATCTACTGCTCACAGGAGTACTACGCCCGGGTCGACTCAACAGCGCCCTAGTGAGATTATCCCAGTCTCTTCTGGCGCCTTGGCGATGGGGCCATTGCAATCGAATGGCACCATTGCGGTGCTGGCCGGGACGGAGCACTCGAAGGGGGTCTTCCTCTACGATATCGCTGATCATCAGGAGATTGGGAGCTTTTCGGTCTCGAATCTTGCACAGTCGATCACTCAGCTGCCCAATGGTGATATCGCAATCGGTTTTGGGGGCGGTTCGGTAGGAGCGGTGCAACTGTACGCCGAGAGTGGCCGAGAGCTTGCCTCGGTTCCTGTCGCGGAACCAGTGCTATCGTTGAGCGTGGGTAGTAATGGAGGATCCGTTCTTGTTTTGGAGGGCACCAGCCGTGCCCGTGCCGTTGCCCTCTTAGACGTTGCGACTCGCCAGGCCTCCTCAACTATTCCGGTAGCGTTACAGACCGTTGCGATTGCATCGTCGTTGCAAACCCCGAATGAGTTGTATGGGCTGGGATCACAGGGGATCGTTGCTGTGTACACCACGACAACCGGTCAAGAGATCGGAGATTTCACCGTGGGTCACTCAGGCCGTGCCCTCGCTATGGGACCTGGTGGAAATCATCTCTTTGTTCTGAAGGGTTCTGCTCAAATTCGCAATGTCGCCGTCGTAGACCTTGCGACTGAACGCGACGTTCGCGTGCTGCCAGCACCAAAAGGTGCAGTTGCCATTCAGACTGACCTTACCAGTCAACATCTGATCGAACTCGCGAGCTTGCCAAATGCAGCCAATATTCAGGTGGCGTCGACGTCGTGAAAACCCTCGATGTACTTCCTGCACGTGAAGTGGTCGAGAAGCGATCAGAGGAGATAAGTCCCAGTCTGGGGGTTGCGGGTGTCGCTCAGGGTGCGGGTCCCTGGATGCTTGTCGGAGCGGTTCTCGTCCTCTGGGGGCTTCGTTTTGGGCTAGGAGTCGGAGAGAGTGTTTGGTTCAGCGTAGCTGATGTGGGTGCGGTGGCATCGGGTCTTGGCATCGCTGTTGCATCTCCGTGGCTAGCGAGTTCGCCAAGGGCGCGATTTGTTCACTACGTGATCTTGGCGGTTGTCCTTGGAGCGTTCGTCGCCTGGGCTTGGCAGCAGATCTTGTTGGCCCCCGCCTACGCGACGGATGAACTCGCATTTGACCAGTATGCAGCCCATCTTCTGTTGCATGGAGTTGATCCCTATCGCGCGTCTCTTGCTAACGCCTTTCCACGCTATCAGGTATCACCAGATGCCTACACCCTGCGTTTCAATGGATCGCCAGTCACCAGCCTGTCCTACCCTGCGCTCTCATTCCTTGTGTACGTACCGATGCTGTTGGCCGGGATCCACATGCAGGCGGGGGAGATCGTAGACATCACCGCGTGGGCTATAACGATTTTGCTCACCTGGGTCACGGTCCGCAACGACTGGCGACCACTGGTCCTTGTCCTAGTGAGTCTCTCTGCCTATATTGCCTATGCTGTTGGCGGGGTGACAGATGCGCTTTATGTTCCGCTCTTGGTTGGAGTGGCCGCGTCAATGCCCCACTATTTGCGCCGTAGTCGATGGGGCTGGATCGCACCGCTGCTTCTCGGTACTGCGATGGCGATCAAGCAGACGCCTTGGTTGATTGCTCCGTTTCTCGCTGAAGTCGTGCTCCTTGTCGTTGCTGACAGTGAGGGGTGGAGGGCTGCGTGGACTCGGTTGGGGCTCTTTGTGACGATCGCTGCGTCCGCGTTCATAGTCTGGCAGGTTCCCTTTATCCTGTGGGCTCCACACGCATGGCTCGCAGGGGTCCTCACTCCCTTTGATTCCTCGGTGGTGCCGGCGGGTCAGGGGCTGGTAGCGCTCACCCTTGCGTTTGGAGTTGGCGGCGGCGGTTTCTCCTGGCTGACACTTCTGTCCATCGTCTATATGGCTGGGGGCCTTATTATTCTTTGGTTTGCCTGGCCTCACCATGGTTGGTTGGCGTTTGCCTTACCAGTATTGGCTCTGTTTTTTGCGACCCGCTCTTTTGGCTCGTACTTCGTCAATCTCATTCCTGCGGCGTTGGTGGCGCTAGGGAGTTGGCCGCGTAGTCGTGTCGAACTATCGAGACGCCCGTTATTGATTACCCTTGCGGCGTTGGGGACGATCACACTGGGGGCTCTTGTGCTCTGGGTCACCTCCCCTCCACCACTCAGCGTTCGCATTCTTGGCGTTCATACCTCTGGTCAACTTGCCACGATCGACCGCGTGACCTTGGCGGTTGCAAACTCGTCGAACCACCCGATCACCCCTAACTACGTGGCCGAATTGGCAGGCTCCTTTAGTTCGCCCTGGGTGCGGTTGTCAGGACCGACGATTATTCCTGCGCACTCGAGCAAAACCGTCGTAGTGGAAGCGCCCAACTTCCCAGCTCAGCCGTCCGTAGCTGGCGGTTTTCAGATGGTGTCCTTTGCAAAGAACTTCGTTGCCCCTTCCGCCCTCTATGAGCCAGGCTTGTTGCACGTGGTCCTCGTTCCGGACGCACTCAACCACCCAATTCCGTTTGGCAAGACCGTTGTCCTAGAGGCGGAGTTGGTCAATCGACTCGATGAACGCGTTCGACAGGCGGGTGTTCCCGTCTATCTCGGTCAGGCGGTCTATGCCCAGCGAGGTCTACTCTATGGGAGTGCCGCCATTAACCGATCTGGCCCTGGGGCCACTCCGGTGGAGGAGTTGACCGGTCCCGATGGAGTCGCAGATTTCCGCATCGTCGATCATGGGTCGCAACCAGATCCGATCAGCTTTGAAGCAAACCTCGTGTCGACCCAAGGCTTCTACCCCTACGGCTACTCCCAAATCGTGCCAATTCGCTTTGTCCCAGTGAGAAACGGACGATGACGACTCTCATCAACGAGGCGCGACCAACACGCCCTCTTGTAGCAATGCGCAATCGTGGGGAACACGTGCTGCGACGACTGGGGGCGCTCGATGGGGTCGTCAAGGTCGCTTGGGGAATTGGCCTCCTTCAATTTGTGATCCTCTGCATCGAGGAGCTTCGGATCATTGGAGGAGGGGCGCTGAGTGCGGACTACTCTATCGACGCGGGCGCCTTTGGGGCGATCGCCCGCGGTGATCTAGATCCTCGTTATCTTCTCAGCCTCGGACACCCTCCTTTTCTCAGAAATCACTACGATCTGCTCACCTGGCCGTTAGCGCTACTGCTCGTTGCTCTGCTCCATCTTCCTGTGAAGATCAGCTTGCTGATTCTTCTCCAGGCCCTGCCCTTAGCGTTGATCGGACCGATCGTGGCCACCTATGCCTGGGTACGGGGGCGAGAGCGTGGGTTCTTAGGCGTGCGTCTCGGGGTACTCACCCTCGTGCCAGCGTTCCTTGGTCTGATCGATATCTGGCTCTACTGGTCGGCGAGTTTTGACTATCACGATAAAGCCCTGCAAGGGTGTCTGTTGGTGTTGGCGGCGATCACCCTCGAACGGCGTCGCACCGTCTGGCTGGTCTGCCTGGTAGGTCTCTTGTTGTTGACTGGCGATACCGGTGGATTGGTGGTAGTGGGTCTTGGGGTCACCGCACTGTTACGGCGACGATGGCAGGCTGGGGCTGTCATCGTTGTTGCTGGTGGACTTGTCCTACTGGCGCCGGGGAGTATTCTCCCACCGGATGCCTGGGGCGGCGCGACGGTGCTCTATGGGGCGTTGGCGCCAGGCCGTCATCACTTAGCCGGTATCGCGATCGGGGTTCTGCATCACCCAGGCAGAGCGCTCGATCGCCTACTAGAGTCGGTGCCCGACATCTGGGCCCTGGTCGGAGCGGCAGGAGTGCTAGGGGTCTTCAGTGCTGAGGGAGTCGGCCAGATGGCATCCGTGGGGTTGGCGGCCTGGTTGGCTCCGACCCTCTTTGCTTATGCTGGCTTGTTCCAGACCGTCCCTGTCAGTGACGCGCTATTGCTTGGATCGGTTGGCGTGTTGCTGTGGCTCTATGATTCTCGTCATCGACGAGCGATCGGGTCGGCCGTGGGTGTAGCCAGTGTCGTGTGGTCGATGGGTTGGGCGGTGGTCTTTGCGTCACGTCTGGTGGAGAACGTAGTGGGTATCGCGCCCTCTGCCCAGGCAGGAGCCTCGCTGGCCGCGATCGAAGCAGCGATACCCCTCCATCAAGAGGTCGTGGCTCCGAATGGGATTATCGGCGACTTCGCGGCTCGCCACCAGAGCCTCGAACCCCTTGGGTGTGGGGTGCGCACCAGTTTTCCTACCGATGGAGAGTTGGTGAACGTGATTGTTGCGCCAGCCGTTGGCGTTGAGTTTTGTACGCCAGCTGGCCTGGCGTCAGAGGCGACGGCGGCGGCGCAGCTCCCTGGTGCCAGGTTGCAGGTGCTTCCGGGTCCCGTCTACTGGGTTCGTTGGAACCCAGGCCCAGGGTCGCGCGATGTGCAGATTACGTCTGGGGCGGCTGGTGTCTGTGGTTCACTCGCTCACAGTCTCACCACCCCTTCGTCGTTGCATGGAAGGGCGAAGGGTTGTGCCACGTCGTTCAACGGTCCAGGGTTTGCTCTCCAGGGCTTCACTGTGGCCTTCCCCCCGACGACACGCGATGAGGCGATTGTATCGCTCTCGGTCTCTGGGCGAGCTTCGCTACAGGTTTGGGATGATCCGGCTGGCACCCTCGTCGCCCAGCGCTACCTCGGCTCCTCATCGACGGAACTCGTTACCATGCCGTTTGTGACTCCGCGTCTGACGCCGCCATCAGCGGCGTTCTCCGATGGTGTATTTCCGTTCCAGACCCGATTTGTGCCCCCGATTCCCGAAGATGCCTTCGAGTTGCGAGTCTTTGTGCCCAAGGGTTCCGCCGTCACTCTTGACGGGGTCTGGATGGGGAGTAGCCGAGAGAGCGTGGCGGCTCTGCGATCGGCCTTGTTTGCTGGAGTTGGCCAGGGCTAAAAATTTACCGTTCAGGTCTTGGTTATTTAGGTCGAAAAGAAGAAGGGATTAGCATAAAGGGGATTAGATCATGTTAGGGGGTAAACGAGTGGTTGTAGTGGTTCCTGCCTACAACGCAGAGCGGACTATTGAGGCCACTATTGCCGAGATTGACTTTGGTGTTGTGGACCGGGTCATTGTGGTCGACGATGCGAGTAACGATCATACCGTCCAAAGAGCAAAGCGTTGCAATGCCTTGGTCGTCACCCATCAGAAGAATCAAGGTTATGGTGCCAATCAGCGGACCTGTTATGGACTTGCGCTGGATGATCATGCGGATATTGTTGTCATGGTGCATGGGGATTATCAGTACTCACCCCGTTTGATTCCGGCGCTTGCTGGTCTCATTGCATCAGGTCACTACGATGTGGCACTTGGATCACGAATTCTCGGGAATGGCGCCCTAGAAGGGGGGATGCCGTGGTGGAGATATCTAGCGAATCGTATTCTTACCGCCTTTGAGAATGTCGTGGTACGACAGAAACTTTCTGAGTATCACACGGGGTTGCGCGCCTTCTCAAGAGATCTGCTTGTGTCGATGCCACTTGGCCAGTTCTCCAATGATTTCGTCTTTGATAGCGAGGCGTTGGCCTATGCAGTAGCCAGTGGCGCGCGTATTGGAGAGGTCTCCTGCCCAACGCGCTATTCACCTGACTCTTCCTCGATCAGCTTTCGGCGGTCGGTCCGGTACGGACTTGGAGTGGTGCGCACATCGCTGGCATGTCGACGATCTCTCGGCGGGCGCGGTCGAGGAATCTTTACGGGAGTAACCAAGATAGTTCATGGCGAGCGGAGTTCTCTTCCACTAGAGGTGGAGAACACGGAGTCCCATACTCCACGACCAACGACCCGATCATTTCGGGAGATGAGTTCTGTGGGGGACACGGATCGAATAGGAGTATCGGTAACTGGTGCACGCGTGCTGGTGAGTACGCCTCATGGCGAGGAGGCTCAGATGCCTTCGACCCAAGCCGTGTAATGGTTGCTTTGAAGACACAAAGGGTTTATCGGAGGATCCCTGGTTCGACGGATGTCCCCTATGGTCGCTGTGAGGTGGATAGTACTGGGACCGATGATTCAAGACTGACGTTCCATGCCAGGGAGAAGCGGTACCAACGCAGTTAGATGTGATGGGCGGGCAGATACGAGCAACGATACGCTTGGTTCCGTAGTTGTCCTGGGAGGGTCCGCGTTGATAGACGTCGGCATCTCCGAAGGGCGAATCGCGGACCGTCCTCAATGTTTGCGCTGCTTCAGCCGATATAACGGGGAGGAACGACTGTCGAACGGTGCTTATCGTGATTTGTGATCAACGGTGTTGGCGATGACTCGATCGCGAGGGCGCCATAGCAGGGCTGACCACAGCTGGAAGTTGCTGTTTGGAATTGGTGCGCTCTGCATGTTGCTCGGATTGCTTCTCGTCGGCAGGATTGGGCTGTTCTATGCTCGCTCATCGATTGTTGGTGGGGAGAAAATCAGAGCGGTTGTCGATGCCCATCAAGGACAGCCATGGCCCACTGGGGTAATTGCGCTACTCAGAATCCCCGGGATTAGCCTGGTTGCGCCGGTGGAACAGGGAATTGGTGACAACGTCTTGAATGTTGCGGTTGGACACCTCCCGTCCAGCGTGTTGCCCGGTGTGGCGGGAACGTCAATCATTGCTGCCCATAACGTGAGTTGGTTCTCTGGTCTCGGAGGTCTACGGAACGGGAGTCTCATTGAGGTTGACACTCCGACACAGCAGCAGGTCTATCGGGTGGACTGGCACAAAGTTGTCCATACAGGGTCGCCAGTAGCCAATACTGCAACGTCGAGTGTTGTCCTTGAGGCATGCTGGCCGCTCGATGCTTTGTATCTCACTCCCTATCGGTACCTCGTTGGCGCGACGCTGGTATCGTCGTTAGCCATCGACAATACTCCGAAGATCCCGAAGGAGGATCACTTCCGGCCCGTTGGCATCCCCCCGACGATTGCACGCGAGAATCTTAACCTCGATGCGAACAATCTTCCCATGGGTTCCTTCGCTATCACTGGTGAACCATCCGCGTCATGGTCGGGATCCAGCGCGCCTTACTCGTTGGCCAGTGCTGAAGTGAGCTGGTTAATCGCCTTGTTGCACGCGGCGAGTGCTCAAGATGGTTCCGAACTTGTTGCGGTGAGTCATGACTCAACGCGTGACGTTGCTCCTTTGCTCCATGGTTATCTGGGGTTTGATTCACTTGCGAACTTGTCAGAAACAATCGATGGTCGGCATGCTGTCGCTGGAACTGCCTCGGTCGATCTCAAGACTGCGACAGGACAAGTACGGGTGGTGGAACATTTTGTTATTCACTCGCTCCAGGTGCGATTGAACGCAACGTCGATCACTCAAGTGTTGAATTGATTCCCGGTAGGCAAGTAGATTGACTCTTTGGGACGTAGGGTTCTCAAGACGGCGCCAATTGATTGATTGGCCGCTATCGATCGAGTTCTGCTCTTCCATTCGCATTAAATCCGAACTGCCCACCGATGGTATCTTCTGCTAAGGTCGTTGTCGAGAATCAGTGGTTTCGTTCGCATTATTTGCCCCCGGTGGTGATGGGAGTTGATGACCAATTGAGTTCGAAGACTCAACGATGGAACATAGTTGGCACAAAGAGCTGTCCGATTCGGACCCTTTGAGCGAAATCCGTCGATTTAGAGCTGGGCATGGGTGCCTTCTGCGGCAAGCATCCGCGCCAAGTCAGCCAGGGCCTAGGACTCTGCTGAACAACCCACCCCCAAAATGAGGAGAAAATGAGAGGGGACATCTCGGGGTGCTTGAGGGGTTTTCCCAGCTCAAGTAGACTCTTTTCATGTTAGGAACTGAATCTCCCCAGGCCCATCTCACCGCTACCGCCGCCTTCTGTTCTACGTTGTTAGAGCCTGGTTCGCTCTATCACTTCCTCGCTGAGCACCGCAGGGAGATCTTCGCTGATGCTAAGTTCGCCCATCTCTATCCCTCTGGTACCGGGAGGCCCTCAATCCCAGCCTCACGCATTGCTTCGGTCATGGTGTTACAGACCTTAGAGGGACTCTCTGACCGAGAGGCCCTGGACCAGGTCCGCTATAACCTGCGCTGGAAGCTTGCTCTTGGTCTCGATCTTGAGGATCGGGGCTTTGACCCCTCGGTGCTGACCTACTGGAGGAATCGCATTAAGAACTCTTCCACCCCTACCCTCATCTTTGATCTGGCCCGGGAGATCATCAATGAGACCAAGATTCTTAACACCCACACCAAGCGGGTTCTTGACTCTACCGTTCTCGTCGATGCCGTC
>NZ_DAHVNP010000060.1 GCF_027319265.1 Ferrimicrobium sp.
ATTCGGTGGCTCGCTCAAAACGAAGGAGATTGTCGTGATTCCTCGGTATGAATCAGCGGAGTTGACCGCCATCTTCTCCGATCGAAATCGTATGGAGCTTTGGCGTGATGTCGAGCTCGCAGTGGTGCGAGCGATGGCCGATACCGGTGAACTTGAGCCCAGTCATGTTGCCCCGCTCTTCACCCGTGAGGTGGTGATCGACGACGCGTTCGTCGAACGGGTGCTTGCCCGGGAGGCGGTGACCAACCATGACCTGGCGGCCTTTGTCGATGTCTTGCAGGAGACTTACGATACCCCTGCCGCCCGTTTGCTCCACTTTGGCCTTACCTCCTCCGATATCGTTGACACTGCACTCTCGCTACAGATCGTAGGAGCCATGGAGTTGTTACTCGATGCTGTCGATCACCTGCTCGCTACGTTACGCTCCCAAGCGCTGGCCTACCGTGCGATACCGATGCTCGGACGAACCCACGGTATGGCGGCCGAGCCGACTACCTTCGGGGCCAAAATCGCGCTCTGGGCGTTGGCACTCGATCGAGAGCGTACCCGGCTCGTTCGGGCGAGAGCCCAGATGGCGGTAGGCAAGCTCTCAGGGGCGGTCGGTACCTACTCGAATATCTCACCTGAACTCGAGGCGAGCGCCCTATCTTCCCTTGGGCTTGAACCGGCGCCAGCTACCCAGGTGATCGGGCGAGACCGTCATGCGGAGGTGATTACCGCTCTGGCCTCGACCGCGGCGATGATCGAAGGGTGCGCCCTTGAGATCCGCCATCTCGCACGCAGCGAGGTGATGGAGGTCCAAGAGCCATTCGCACCTGGTCAGAAGGGCTCCTCCGCGATGCCACACAAGCGCAACCCGATTCTCTCTGAACGCCTCTGTGGCATGGCTCGGCTCGCGAGGAGTTTCGTGATCCCCGCCCTTGAGGATGTCGCCCTCTGGCATGAGCGCGACATCTCGCACTCCTCCGTCGAGCGGATGATGTTCCCCGACGCCTTTCAGCTCGTCTACTACATGGTGACCCGCTTTGATCGGCTGGTCGCCGATCTGGTGGTACACGCCGAGTCGATGGAGCGCAACTTGGCCAACACCCATGGCCTGATCTACTCCCAGAGCCTGTTGCTCGCGATGATCCGCACTGGCCTTGATCGTGATGCGGCATACCGGATCGTGCAAGAGGCCACCACCCGGGTGCTCGCCGGTGATGGTGAGCTCGGCGCTATCCTCGCCAAGGATGCACGTTGCCCACTACCTGCAGCCAAGATCGAGGAGTTGACCTCGCTGGATCGCCTGTTGGTCAACCTCGATTCACTCTTTGGTCGTCTCGATGCCCTCAAGGGGAGCACATGGACCTCGATCTGATCGCCTCGGGTAAGGTCCGCGAGGTCTACGCCATCCATGATGATCCGACGAAGCTGTTGATGGTGGCGACGGACCGCATCAGCGCCTATGATCGGGTCTTCGCTGAACCCGTACTCGACAAGGGACGGCTCTTGAGTGCGATCAGCGCTACCGCTTTTGGTGCACTCGGAGACCGCTTTGTGACCCACTTTGTGAGTATCCCAACGGAGGTCCCGGCTGAGTTTGTAGGTCGAGCGACGTTGGTTCGGCGGGTCGAGATGGTCCCCGTCGAGTGTGTGGCGCGGGGTTATCTGGTCGGCAGTGCCTGGGAGTCCTACCGATCGACGGGGGCGGTCCAAGGGGTGGCCCTGCCGGCGGGCCTCGCGTTCGGTGACCCGCTCTCACAGCCGATCTTCACGCCGACGACGAAGGAGGAGACGGGGCATGATCGACCGCTTACCCCCACTGAGTTGCGCAATCTCCATGGAGCGGCGTTGGCCAGTGAACTCGAGGAGCTGACAACGAACGTCTATTCGGTGTTGGCCTCGTGGTTCCGTGAGCATGGTTTGACTCTGATCGACTCCAAGTTTGAGTTTGGTCACATCGATGGAGAGCTCGTCCTCGCCGATGAGATCGCTACCCCCGACTCTTCGCGGATTGTCAGAGGTGAGCCGGGCGCGAACCCGGAGTGGCTCGATAAGCAGCTGCTGCGTGACTGGCTCGGAGAGCAGGGTTTTCGGGGTGACGGTGCGGCCCCAAAGCTCGATGAGGAGTTGATCGAGCGGGTGCGTGGCGCCTATCGGGAGGTCTTTGAGACTCTCGCTGGCAGCTCCTTCAATGCGTGGCCGGGCCAGAGTCGTGCCTATCGTGGAGTGGAGCGTTGACCCATAGTGCAGAGGGCGAGTATGTGGAGAGAGAGGGAGAGATCATGAGATATCGCATCAACGTGCAAGTGATGCCCAAGAGTGGGATCAGTGACCCCGAGGGCAAGGCGATCTACGATGCTGCCCTCCAACTCGGCTACGGTGAGGTTCGTGGCGTTCATGCGGGGAGATCCTTTGTAGTGGAGGGTGAGTACGCCTCACTCGATGACGCTCGTAAGGGTGCCGAGGAGTTGGCTGGTCGGTTGCTAGCGAACCCGGTGATTCAGAGCTATCAGGTCGAAAGCGTTGAGGAGCTGGGATGATTGGGATCGTCGTCTTCCCTGGCTCCAACTGTGAGTTCGACGTCCAGAGTGCCTACGCTGAACTCGGATGTGAGAGCCAGTTGGTGAGTCATCGTGAACGCACGCTTGACGATTACGAGGCGGTGATTATCCCGGGGGGATTCTCCTATGGGGATTACCTGCGCACTGGAGCGATCGCACGCTTCTCCCCGATCATGGATGCGGTGACTCGTTTTGCGAACGATGGTGGCCGAGTCTTGGGCATCTGTAACGGTTTCCAGGTGCTCACCGAGGCAGGGCTGCTGCCAGGGGCGCTGCAGCGCAACGCTGGGTTGCAATTCGTCTGCGGTGAGGTCCTCGTCAGGGTAGAACAGACCACCTCTGTACTGACATCGGGTATGGTCCGTGGTGAGGAGTTCTCCCTGCCGATCAACCACTTTGAGGGTAACTATACCGCTGACGCGACGACCCTTGAGCGCCTTGAAGCAGGCGACCAGGTTGTGCTGAGATACCTTCAGAATCCAAATGGGTCGGCCAACGATATTGCCGGTGTCTCGAACCCGGAAGGCAATGTGGTTGGCCTGATGCCGCACCCCGAGCGTGCTGGCCTGGGATTCGGTTTGGCCGCTCCCGCAAGAAAGTTGTTGGCCTCGGTACTACAGCCGCAGTTTGCCTGATCGACCAGGTGCCTGAGCGCGACAACCTCCGTTGCAAAGAGAGTTGGTTGATGACCGAGACGACAGGGTCGGCTTCGGTCACTGTTCAGCGTCCCTGCTTTACCGTTGATCGACGTCGTAGCGTCTCAAGGAGCCTGTACAGTGCGAGGCCGAGCAGGCCAGTGAATGCGAACAACTCCCCGACTCCCAGCAACGCTGGGCCATAGGTGATCTCGATGACGCGCGTGCCGGCGGGAACGGTGGCAGACATGAGATCACCCGTCGCGCGATGGATAGCGATTGGGTGACCATTTGCTGTCGCGTGCCAACCTGGTACATCGGTGATCCGAATCATGAGTTTTTGCCTACGGGGTGCTCGGACATCGACGACGTATCGTGCATCGTTCGGATGGCTCGTTGTGTTCACGATGTCGCTCCGTTGGTGGGCTCGTGATTGGGTCGTTACTGCTTGACCTTTGGTGGTAGCCGTTGGTTTGGCGAAGCTAAACCGGTGTGAGCCGAGAACCCGAACGACGTTGAGTGCCAAGCCACTCGCCGTAACCGTCCCGACCAACTGCGTGCCCTTCGGAATCGGAAGCGGAGATTGGACGATGAGATAACCTATCCCGTAGGCGCGAGCCAGGCTCGCCGAGTTGACGATAGGGCTGAACAGGTTAGCTCCTGTCTGGTAACTGTTGACGTGGGGTGCCGGGTAGGCATTCAAGAAAGCATGGGGTATCACGGGATCATACATAGCGAACTCAGCGATGCCGTAGGCAAGGTTCATCTCCGGGTACAGTCCGATACCGTCCCATTGGAAGAGGGCGCACGACGTCGCCGTTTCACCAGGGGTACAGGGCTGTTTGACGCTGTCGAGACCCACGAGCGAGGTGCCAACGAGCCGCTTGAGCGCTTTGACCGCTGGCGTAACCGGATAGGTGGTCGGTTCGTAGGAGTTGATTCCTACCCCTGCCACCACAAGAAAGCCAGCCTGGGCCGCGACTAACACGCCCATCGCCGAACGCACTCTACGGGCGTTCCGTGTTCCAAGGCGTTGATGGGTGTGTTGATGGAGTTGCAGTAGCAACGCCATTACGAGGAGCCCCAATACCTCTGCAGTCGGCCAGTAGAGGGAGCGCTGCCGTAGTGCGGTCGCCTGGGAAGCGGTCAGATGGCCCCCAGGGAGGGCGACGGCACCGATCGATGACCTGTCCCATAGCACGGTCAGGACGACGACCATGATCCCGACCGAGATGGCAAAGGCGATCTTTGTTCTCGGTTCACACCAATGCCGAAGGAGCACTTCGAGTCCAAGGCCAGCCAGTAGAGCGATCGCGAATCCGAGCATGGCCAGGATGCGCTGGGGTGCGACGCTTCCAAGGCCGAGGTCGGCGATCAGGTGCTGGATAGGCGCGCCCGAGCCGATCTGATAGGCGACAAGCAACGCTCCGACTGCTGAGGCCGTGAGCCCGACGACGATGGGACGGCGCCACCAGACAATGATGGCCGTGCTGGCCAAGACGAGGGCGATGACTCCGACATAGGCGGCCGTTTCGTAGTAGTTCGACGATCCAAAGAAGGTGCCATTGGGGAACGCTTTGGTGGCGAATGGTAAGCCGTCGTAGCCCTGTGCGACGAGCAGCGTGAGTGCATGGAACGACAGCCCGACACTTGCCCCTTCGCTGTTGCGCACCGAGCCCCGTAACGTCTGGATACCAGGTAGCCAGAGGGGCATGGCGAGTGCGAGTCCGATGCCTAAGCCAATCCCGAGCCGTCGAACCCCTGCCCAATCGATTCGGTTGCCATTCAGTCGTCGTGCAATGCCAGCGAAGCCAAAGAGCAGCCCGAAGGCCCCTGCCATGAGTACGTAGACCTCAGGGAAGCCGCCGTAGATAGAGAAGGCGACGGAGAGCGCAAGGAGCCCATACCATTTTGCTCGATCACCTGGCTTTGCCCGATAGAGGAGAATCCCAGCAGCGAGAAGCCACCCTGCCCAAGCGAGTGGTCCGCTGATTGCCCAACCGAGCCAGCCAGCGAAGGCCCCTGATAACATTGCGGTGGTGCCGGCGAAGGTCGCCGACAATGGCCTGAGACCTAGCAACCGCGAGGTTAGGTAGGTTCCAGTGCCGGCGATCAGGAGCTTCATGGCAACTGTAACCAGATAGGCGAATCGCAGCGGCACCAGATAACCGATCAGTGTCGGTAGGGCGAGCGGAGCTGATTCGAAATTCAAGAATTGTGGGAGCCCGGTGCCTGACAGGTCGTTCCAGAGCGGAAACTGTCCGTGATGGACGAGTTCCCAATCTAGCGTATTCCAGGCGGCGCCCTGCGTAACGATGTCGCCGTTGATGATGCCACGTGGCGCTCTGGTGGCGTGGGCGAGTCGAGTCAGGAGCGAGAGGTGTCGACCGAGATCCGCTGGACCAAAACCAGCACCATCCTTGATGGCTGGGGAGAGGTAGAGACAGATCACTGCCACAAGGAAGACAACCCCCGCCAGATCACCGGCGTAGAGACTCCACAGCGTTCGCAGCCGTAGTTGCATGCGCCTGTACTGCGGATCCGAGGCTGGGATCGCTGTCAATGCCAACTCATGACCCTGCTTGGCTTCGTATAGGTGGCCATCTGAAAACTGTCATTGACCGCTATATCGCACGGAGAGAGGACGACGCAACACGCGTCGATTCGAAACCTAGATCTGCCTAGCCCGAACTCCTCCGAGTCTCCCTGTGATCTCGCGAGCATGATCACAGGTTAGGGTGTAGGTGGCGTATCACTGCCCAAAGCCAGATTAACCCTTTTGTAGTGTGCTCGCGGTTCATCCGTGGATTGCTGGCGAGCATGCCATTCTCGCCGGTGATGTAGCGCTTACCGGTAACACTGCGCTCGCTATCAAGAGATCCCATAGGTAAGAATCGTCTGGCGACACCTTCGCCAGCGTAAAGGAGGCGGTTGCCCCCTCGAGCTCCGTCTGCACCGCAAAAACGTGGCAAACGTCTCCAGGCGGCTAGACCGATAGGATTGTACCGGAAGTTGTGCCTGTAGCTGGAGAACCGCTCGTTCTCGGTTGATGTTGGTTAGGTGGTTGTGGCTCATACGCAGGAGAGATCGGCCAGCCGCAGTACGTGGTCTCGCCACCTCATCGCGCTGGCGTTCTTCGTGGTGCTCCTCGGCGTGATCTATGGTCCGGTCGTGCTCGGTCATGCATCGCTGAAGACGGACACCGATTGGCCGACTGGACCGTTGTTTGTCATTGACCCAAGCGCTGGTGGCTACATCAGCCTTCCCCTAGAGCAACTGGGAATCCAGGCATGGCTACACCTACGCCTACCATTCATCGACCCCTACCAAGCCTTTGGCATTCCATTGCTTGCATCCCAGGGTGTACCTGTCTTCCTGCCTGAGCTCATCGTCCACCTACTGGTGTCCTCGAACTACTCGATCTGGAACATTCTTCGACTACTGGCGCTGAGCTTTGGCACCTATCTCCTCGCTACCTCCTTTGGCCAGTCGCTGATCGCGGGGATCGCAGCAGGTGTAGGGGTCAGCCTTGCCGGTGTCGTTCCCCCCAACGTCAACTTAGAGATGCTCAATCCCTTGATGGTACTGCCCTTTGTGCTTTTGAGTCTTCGCTACCTTCTGGATCCATCGAAGCCGCGCAAGTATGTGTACACCCTTGGTTTCGCGACGGGCGTGTTCTTCCTCGCTACCTCCGGTTTCCAGGAGGCCCTGCCGCTGTTAGCAGTCGTCGTACTCATTTTCGGCATAGCTATGATCATTCATTTTGGGACCTTCGCCGACAGGCTGAGAGTATGGCTGACGCTTGGGGCAGGGGTCTTCGGGGTTCTCATTGGGAGTATCGGTCTTCTCCCCACCTTGAGCGCGGTCAGTGCTGGGATGGGAGAGAATGGGCCGCTCAAGTATCTTGGCTCCGTCCCTCCGTTCTGGTTAGCGACCCTAAGCTTGCCCCATATCTCAGGACCAGGCATGGTCGCACAGCCGACAGACTTGGGCCAAGCGGTGTGGGTGCTCGGTACTCCGGTGCTTGGGCTTGTCATCGTGCTTGCGGTGTTTGGCGCGTTGCGCCATCGAAGTGTGTCGCTATGGTATGTCGGGCCAAGTCTGTTCCTGGTGGCGTTTGGCATCCTCGGTTATGCAAACCTTCTTGGTGTACTCGATGTGTTCGGGTTCTTTCCCTTTGATTCGATCAATATGTTGCGTGTCTTGGGATTTGTCTGGTGGTTGCCGTGGTGCCTGTTGTTGGGTTTTGTCATCTCGGTCGCAAAGTCCTTCAAGCTCTATGAGATCATCGCGTCTCTATTGGTGGCTACTGCCTTTGACCTAGTGCTCTATGCCCATTTCGAGACCGCTCTGCGCATTGGCCATCAGCTCGATGGTTTAGGTATCGCGCGCCACGCCCTCTTCATTGCGGGCATTACCCTCATGGTATTCGCCCTCGGGATTTGGAGCGCCAAAGCCATCGGTAGCGGAGCGTTGGCGGCGCTGGTCTTTGTCGTAGTAACCGTCCTGTTGTTGCCGACGAACTTTTTTCCGCCACAGGCGGGTGTCTCGTTGGATCATCTCCAAGGGAGTACGATTCCTCAGTCTGATAGCCTGACCTTTAACCCTGGAGAGTGGCAGTTGCCCACCGATGTGAACTCTGTACAGGTATTTGGCCCGATTCTCCCTAAGCCCTACAGCTCGATTGTGGCGGCTCTTGTCCCCGCAAGCCAGACCACCACTGGTTTAAACGGGGTGAACGTCGGGCAGCCAACGCTTTTTGGAGCCACGGTCACTGCGCATCTGGTGACGATCTTAAAGAGCCTCGGCGTGAATGAGATTGCTAGTACCCAGGCATTCGTGCCTACTGGTTTGGGGCCGATCCCGAGGTGTTCCACGGGATCACTAGCCCGGACTGCCGATGATGGCTTGTGTTTGATGGGTCGTGGTGAGTTCGTCGGTGGAAGTCGATCTGATGCGAATTTTCTCTACAAACTCCAGGGTGTGGATCCGATCCTCGCGTCTGAGGTGCATGCTTCGAGTGTGTCGAGCGATGCGGTTGGTCTTGCTCGCGTGCTGCAGATGATTCACGATGACGGTGGGGTGCTCCCAAGGGTAGCTTACCTAACCAGTGGGAATGGAACGCCCCTGCTTGCTCGCGGTGTTGTTGGTATGAGTAGAGATGCAACGACGCAATCGGTTGTGGTACGGGCTCGGGCGCACACTGCCGGTTTTGTGGTCTTACGCGATACGTATCTCTCTGGTATGCACTGCCGCGTCAATGGGAGATCCGAGCGTTGCGTTCCCGTTGATGGTGGACTTTGGACCGCCGTTCACATCCCAGCTGGCACGTCGGTAACGACACTCGGCTACGTTGGCCTTGGCGTGAGGGTCGAGTTTGTGATCGGGGTGATCGGGGTGATGGCGCTAGCATTCGGGTGGTTGGGGGTGTTGTTCGTCTCGGGTCGTGACCACTTTGGGAGCCACATCGATTCCACGGTTTCATGATTGACGCATGAGCAAACCAAGCCGAGATGAGCGGAGGCTCCCAGAGTTCCTTGCATGCAGCCTTGAGGATGATCTCCCGATCGCGTAGGCCAAGGCATCCCCCTCGGTGGTGGCTCCGCGGAATCCGCATCCAAGTTTGAGTGCAACGATGGCGCTACGTTGGGTTGAAACTTGTCAACGGACCCTGGAGGAATATGCCACGTTGCTTTCGTGCCAACGCGACTTGATGTTTTTGGGCTAACGCGACCAACTGCCGTTTCGGCTCTTCATCGCAGACAACGAGAGGTAGCACACGTGAATTAATCGCTTTAGCAAGAAGAAGGGCACGTGTATGCGCTCTCTCGATGTCGTGGTCGTCGCCGGTGACGGAGGCCTCTACGGCGACATAGACGTGTTCCCCTTCGTGGGCAGTACCCTCCAGGATCACATCAAGAAGATCGAGTTCGTTCTCCTCACTTTCTATAAGTTGAGCCGAGAGTTCATAGCGTTCATCGCCGGAGACGGCACGAACGCCAATCATGTCCTTGCGGCGTACGAAGGCCCGGGGCTGTGCCATGATCTCCCTTTCGAGATCCCGGCCCTCCATGCGATCGAGATAGTTCTCCATGCGATCGAGACGGCTCTCTATCTGCTCGAAACTTTTCTCTATCCGATCCATTGGACCAGTGAGAGCTGCGAACTGGACATCCGCTCAGCGAGTGCTGCGAGCAGTTCAAATGCTCTGTCAAGCTTTTCGCTGATGATGGCAATTTGACGAGAGTTTTCGCTGACTAGCTCCGGTAAGGTCTGGAGACGATCTCCCAGGAGCTCCGCTCGGCCAGCCTCCTTCCACTCCGGATTCTCGCTGAGGGCTTTCAATAGATCACTGGTCGAGTTGATAACCGCCATATACAGGGTTCGAGCTGGTACTTTGCGGGCTTACTGAGCAGCCTCCACGATCTTTAGGACCGCATCGGTCCAATTTATGCGATCAGAAGAACCTTTAGTCGCGCGCCTAACTGAGAGTGCCCTGGGTTAGACCGAGGGTGACGGGTCAGAGATCAGAACAGCAAACACCCCGGATGCTCATCTCACTCAATCATCAGCTCAAGACGTCCAACCGTTACGCAGTGGCCCCCTAACGCTACACGATCCCCCTTGACACTCATCGATACAAAACCACCGCGCGGGGATGTCTGTTCACCGTAGAGTTGCTTCTTGCCAAGTCGCCGACCCCAATAGGCAGCGAGTGTGCAGTGTGCGGATCCGGTCACTGGATCTTCGAGTACCCCGACGTTGGGTGCGAAGACTCGGCTGATACAGTCGGTTGCTGGTTGGTCCGAAGGAGCGGTGATGATCACACAACGGGTACCGGCGCGGCTGAGGACGGCGGGTTCTGGAGTATAGGATCGCACGCTCTCGGGGTCATCAAGCACGATCAGGAGATCGAAGACACCTTTGCCACTCCAAACCGGGGAAAGGTGGGCGTACTCCTCGGGTAATGCAATCGCCGTCGGGGGGTCGAGGGGGAAATCCATGACGATCTGGCCGTCATCACCTCGCGAACAGGCGAGCACCCCACTTGCGGTGTGGAAGGTTGCGATACCACCGAGGGCGTGAGCCGAGGCCAGGGTGGCATGACCACAGAGCGCAACCTCAGTCGTCGGCGTGAACCATCGAAGGTCGTAGTCGCCATCCGAACGAGGGGCAACGAAGGCGGTCTCAGAGAGGTTCATCTCTGCGGCGATCGCTTGTAGATAGGAGTCCTCAGGGAAATGGTCACACAAAGCAACGGCAGCAGGATTGCCGGTAAAGGGTCGGGTCGCAAAGGCATCGATGAGCTGTAGTTCGGAGATGGGAGACATGATCTGATTCTATTGGCTCCTCGAGCGTTGTCCCAGGTGCTATCGCTACATGACTCGCGTCAGCGCCACCAAGTTGTCTGCCGTCACTGCCCAGAACGGAGCGATCTTCGAGAGGATGCAAAGAAAGCTCATGGGAAATCGATCATCTTGGTTGGTCGACGAACAATCCTGGTGTCCAGGAGGGGATCGGTCAAGCGCCAGGGTCGGCACGTAATGGCTACGATCAATGACGTTGGTTCTCGTCGTAAGGTCGAGTCTCGACGGCCGGCGCACCTCGCTCAGCAGCCGGTGGAGCCGTAGCAATCTTGTGGCGGGCCGACGCGAAGGGCACTGACGGTTGGTGGATAGTCAAACCAGTTCCTTCTTGCCAGGTGCAGCCGTGAGTACTGTCAGCCGACACGGGCGAACCGCCAAGCCCGGGTACTGATAGTCCGATCAAGGTCAGGTGTCGTGCGCGTTGCCCTTTTGGCAGATCGACCGACGTCGGGCCAGCCGACGTCAGGCATGCTGTCGAGATCGGGACGAATCGCGATAGCGGCAAGGACGAGGCGCGAAAGTTCGGCGGGATGGAGTCGGTCTGGCGCGAACGGCTGACTATTCGGGAACGGCGGGAGGAGGTGTTGCGCATTCGCCTTACGGCTGGATGGTCGACGTGAAAGACGGGTAACGGACGTGATGCTGGTGCACCCCAATGCGATGTATACACGACAAGGAGGGCTTCATCGCGCATAGTGTGTCCCGGTCGGACTGGCGAGACGGTAGTGCTTGTTCTGCACCCTGTCGAAGGAGCCGTGAAACTACTCACGATACGGGACACGGTTCTCCCTTAAAACAAGGAGAACATAGGTATGGGAGAAACGGAAGAACAGAAAACTAGGAATGAGAAGACTCGTCGACAATTTGACGACGAATTCAAAAAAGAGACGCGGTGAGACTCGTCGAGAGCGGAAACCTGACCGTGAGGCAGGTGGCCGAGGATCTTGGCATCTCAAAGGCCACGCTGTCGAACTGGGTAGACAAAGCCCGTAAGGAGCGGCGAGATGTGGGGGCGACCCCGGATCTCACTGCAGAAATCCGTAGGCTTTCCCAAGGTGAGACGAGCAGCTCAGAATGGGATGCGAAATCTTAAAACGATTTTCGCACCGATTGGGTGAAGGAGCTCGATGAGGAACTGATCTATCTGCTTCATCGATGCGAGTGCGGCCGAATTTCCAAGTCATGTGGCACTGCCCGCGTGTGTAAGGTCTCACGCTCTGGCTACTACCGCTGGAACACCGAGGGGCGCCAACTCTACGAGACGGCGTGTAAGGCCCGTGAAACGCGCGAAGCAAGCACGTTCTAGAGGCCTTTGAAGCCAATCGGAGCATCTCTACGGGGCTCCAAGGCTCACACGCGAGCTCTGGACCCGTGGCATCGAGGTATCGCATGGCTTGCGTCGGTGTGTCTCATGGATGAACTGGGCATCCAGGGAGCCTGTGGTCGTGCCAAGACCATCACGACGAGGCCTGATCGTCATGCCAGAAAGAGCGATGATCTCGTGAAGAGAAACTTCTCCGTTGACGCGATTGACAAGCTCATGTCGTGAGCGACCTGACCTACATCGGAACCAAGGAGGGTTGGCTCTATCTGGTCACCGTTATGGATGCGCGTTCGAGGAGGATTCTTGGTTACAGGATGAGCGATACGATGGACACCCCAGTGTTCATTGATGCCCTTAACCAGGCAAAAGCTATCCGAGGCAGAGCGCTGTTACCGACGACTATTTTCCACTCGGATTAAGCCGAGGTTCTCGTTAAGCCGGGGAATATCTAGTTTCCCAGGTCAGGGGACATGTTCAGCGCGTCTTCTCGGCTTAACATTCAGGGGTCATCGCGTGCAGCGGGGGACAAGGATTTCTTCTTTGCGCAGGGGGTTCTTGCCGGCAAGTTCGCTGACTTGCCCGGATGCTTTGATCGAAGCGTGCGTCAATTTCAGAACTACGAAGGAGCATAAGACCACTGTGTCGCATATATCCTCGCGTCCGAGGAGTTCCGGGGCGGGCGACTTCACAATCCATAGATGGTCACAACCTGTCTGCCAGTTTCTTTGCGATCAACCTTGGAAGTGGCCGAGTTAAGCCCAAGACGACCATGATAGATCAAGAACGCTAAGCCGAGGAATCAAACGAACCACACCGGTTGACCAGGCCCTATCGGAAAACATCGGCTTAACGAGAACCTCGGCTTAATCGGAGTTAAACCGAGTTCCGCTTAACTCGGACCACGGGTCACAATACACCAGTGACGACTTCGCAGGAGATGTTGAGGCCCTCGGACATGGCCCAATCGATGCCGAACGCTGGGGATAGTTTTGACAACGCTATGGCGCCATCATTGTGGGCGTCACTCAAAAAAGAGCTCGTCTACCGAACCGACTTTAGCACACGAGAGGGCCCAAGTTCCGCAATCTTTGATCAGGATCTGCGTGGTACAACCGGAAGCGTAGGCACTCGAGCATCGACTATTTATCGCCGATTCAGTTCGAACAAGCCGCTACGCTACAAGCTGCATAGGTAAGCGGAGCTCAGTGTCCCATTTGGTGAGCAATTCCAATCCCTGGCGAGGATTGGCAAGCGCAAAGGTACGTAACACCTCAGTGATCTCAGCGTCGGTGTTCCCCTCTCGTTGTTTGGGGATCAATCGTTGGGTCGATCGTGGCTGACCAGTGACCGCACAAGCACGTCTCTCGGAAACCCCGAACCGCTGGCGCTCTCAACTTCACAGCGTTGCGCCGACGCATCCGGGGTTAGAAGTTTCCC